>NZ_JAJSAO010000002.1:150060-166610 GCF_021729055.1 Microbulbifer zhoushanensis | reverse complement strand
GCTGTTCGTAGGGGCGCACCTTGTGTGCGCCCTGCTAACCGCAAGCACCAAGGGCGGATACAAGATCCGCCCCTACAGAACCGCAACACGCCGTAGGAGCGGCCGCTGGCCGCGATAATGGGATTAATCTCTGGTGGCTGTTCGTAGGGGCGCACCTTGTGTGCGCCCTGCTAACCGCAAGCACCAAGGGCGGATACAAGATCCGCCCCTACAATACCGCGCGCACACCGTGGGAGCGGCCCATGGCCGCGATACCCCACTGGAGCAGAGCCAAAAAAAAGCCCTGCCCCGGCAGCACCGGAGACAGGGCCCACACAGGCACATCCTGTGGTACCAAATTTTATTTTTTTACACGGGCGGATACAGGGCCCGCCCGTATCAACCAGCCGTTACTGGCACAGCCCCGCACTGGCGCTGGTGTCGTGGCTCAGGTTGCCGCCGGCCAGGTCACTCACGCAGAAGCCCACCTGTACATTGCCGCCGGCGGTGCCGGAACTCACCACCGTCGCAATGCCGCTGGCATCGGTGGTGGCGGTGGCGCCGGTCTCGGTGATGGTGCCGCTGAAGTTGCCGGTCACCGTCACGCCGCCCACGCCGCGGCCCAGGTCGTCCAGCACCGTCACGGTGGCGGTGGCGTACTTCTGGCCGCGGCCTGCAGACTGGGTGCCGGTCACCACGCTGGAGACATACATGGTGGTGGCCGCGGCAACGTCGCTGGCGGTGACATCGAAGCTGTCCTGGGCGGTGGCGCCCTGGTCGTCGGTGACGGTCAGGGTGACGGTGTAGGTACCGCTCACGGCATAGGTATGGGAGGGCGTTACACCGCTGCCGTTGCTGCCGTCACCGAAGTCCCAGGCGTAGCTGGCGATGGAACCGTCCGCATCGGTGCTGGCGCTGCCGTCGAAGCTGCAGCCCAGCCCGTCACAGTTGCCGCTGCCGCTGGCAACGGGTGCCTGGTTGCTGCTGCCGTCCAGGCCGTAGATATCGAAGTTGTCCCAGTAGTAGGTGTCGCCATTGAAGGTGTTGGGGTCGAACAGGATCACCAGGCTGTCCACCGCGTTTGCCGGCGTGCCGCCGTCGATGCGGTCGTCCAGCTCGAACTTCAGCCGCTGCCAGCCGCTGCCCTCGCCCACGTAGGCGGCGTACTTGGAATGGCGCCCGGTGGGGTAGTTGGTGGCGGTGGCCGTGGAGCTGTCCTCCAGCTGCACCAGGATCTGCGTGCCCGGGGCAGCGCTGGTGAACACGTCCATATAGAACGCCTTGTTGCCGGCCAGGAACGGGTCCGCATCCGGGATGGCGTTGGTGTCGGCGATGATCACATCGTACTGCGCCGCGGCATCGCGGGTGTACATGGCCACGGTGGCGGAGCCGTTGGTGGCGTCCGGGGCCGGGTTGGCCGCGTCCTGCACGAAGGTGCCGTCGGCGGTGGTATAGGCCAGCTGGCGGTTCGCCTCGAAGTCATCCAGCACCTGCTCCTGTACCAGCTTCGGCGCCACGTACACCGGCAGGCTCAGGTCGGCGCTGCCGCAGCTGTCGCTCACGCTTACCGCCACGTCGCCGCCGTTGCTGCCCCACTGCACGGTGATGGTGTCACTGCCGGCACCGGAGACCAGCGTGGCATCGGCAGGCAGGCTCCAGCTGAAGCCCGGGTTGCCGCCCACGGTACCGGCCACGGAATAGGTGGTGGTGGAGCCGTTCTCCACGATGCGGTCGCCGGTGATGGCCGGCTGGCCCTGGTCATACACGCGCACGTAATCCACCTGCATGGTCTGCGGCAGGGCGGAGTCATCCACCGGGCCGCCCAGGTTGCCGCCCACGGCCATATTCAGCAGGAAATGGTACTGGTAGTTCTCGAAGGTCCAGTAGGAGGAATCCGTCAGGTCCTGGGGCGTGAGGGTGGCGTACAGCTGGTCATCCACATACCAGCGCATCTCGTTCGGCTCCCACTCCAGCGCATAGGTGTGGAAGTCGGCCGACCAGGGCTCGGGCTGGGTCAGCAGCCGGTTGCCGGTAAAGGAATTGTCCGGGTAGGGCTGGCCGTAGTGCAGGGTGCCGGACACATACTCGTCCGCCTGGCCGGTGGACTCCATGATGTCGATCTCGCCGCTGGTGGGCCAGCCCACGTCCGGGTCGGTGGGCAGCATCCAGAAGGCGGGCCACATGCCGGCGCCGTCCGGCAGCTTGATGCGCGCCTCGAAGCGGCCGTTGGTCCACTCGCCACCGTTGGGCATGTTGGCGGTACGCAGGCGCGCGGAGGTATAGCCCTTGCTCTTTACCCGCTCCTTGCGTGCGGTAATGGTCAGGATGCCGTTTTCCACCACGGCATTCTCGGCCTGGTAATACTGCAACTCGTTGTTGCCCCAGCCGCAGATCCCGTAGGTGCAGCCGTCGCCGATCATCGGCTCCCACTTGGTGGTGTCCAGGGCGGTACCGTCGAAATTGTCTTCCCATACGGGAGTGGGACTCTGGCATTGCTGCCCGAAGGCCAGGGACGATGCCAGCATCGCCGCGCCGAACAGCACGCATTTATTTCTCTTATCGCTGTGCATACTCGATTTCCTCGATTTTATTTTCAAAGCACCGCCTCCAATTGGTGCGGTGCGCGCACCAAGTTAGCAACCCGCACAGCGGCGGGCTGTTGAAGCACTGCCCAAATCGCCGGGGCGGATCATATGCGCGGCGACGCGGAAGAAGTTGAGATAGACAAAAGTTAAAAAGTTGATCTGCGTGCCAGTGAATGTGACGCAGTTAGAACCGGGACGGGAAACAGGAAAAGAACCGCTGTACCGCAAAAAGAAACAAGGTGCCGAATCCGAACCGACAGCGGCCAGACCACAAGTACAATAAAAAGCCCCACCCATGAAGTTGAGGCTTCGGGGGGCAGCAGTGCGCCTTTCAGCTCACACTACTTCATGTGCCGATATGCTTACTGGTGCAGCGAAGCGCTGTCATGCACGCGCAGGCCGGCCACATACTCGGTAAAGAAGTAACCGGCATCGAGATTGTCATCCAGCACCCAAGACATCAGCACTGTGCCGTCGTGGGATACCTGGTACCAGTAGCGCATATCCTCACCCGGGGTATAGACACCGTCATCGCCATAGAACTGCAGCTCCAGTGAAGAGCTGGCCTCGTCGACAACCCATTCCCCCAGCACCGACAGGTCGCCCCAGGTATCGTAGGACCAGGTTTCGTTCAGCTCTGTGCCGTTGTTCTGCTTTGCCTTCAGGTATTGCGGATAGGCGAAGGTGCCGTCGGAATTCAGCACAACCTGCCCAGTACCCATGCCGACAGTGGTCCAGCCCGCGCCCACCTCGCTGTCTTTCCAGTACATGCGATAGGTGCTGCCGGACATAAGGTCGGCGAGACTCATGTTGACACCGGCCTCGGCCTCCAGCTCTGCCACCCGTGCAGAGAGCGCCTCGATAGCGTCGTACAGTTCGGCCAGCTGCCCGCCACCGCCCGCGGCGGGACCGGGCTCGGCAGGCGGCTGCGCGGCCGCCGCGCCACTGAAAAGGATTACCGCCGACAACAATACAGAATTGATACCCTTCAAGGTCATACTTGTTTCCCCAAACTTTATTAGTAAGCGTATTTAGAACTCCGCTTTTGGCCATTGCTCTCGGCTAGGGGCCGAAAAAGCAGGCACTGCACAGGCGGAGTTTTCCAGGCGGGAGGGGCAAGCCCGAAGTGAAGAGTAAATGGGCCGGACAAGCGAGCTGCAACGCTGCAACAATGAACAGAGGCTAGCCGGCCAAAGCACAGCGTCACCCTGAGTGAAGGCAATCCATTACCTTAAATGTGAACTTCCCTGTCCCGTACACCTCCTGTCTGCTCACGGTTACGGTGAACACCTACAAAGTGCCGACTGGCGCACAAACCGTAAATAGCCCAATAGGGCTAAATTCCGCCCATTGGCGTTCAATTTCCCTCTGGGCGTACCAGTTACAGGCGATGAAGCAGAAGCGAAGAAAGTGATGTCGGCTGAAAAATTAAGGTAGGTGGGGGCAGTTAATTTATGACAGTTAATATAGAGCGAGCGTGGGTGCAGGGACGACGGGTCGGCCCCCGCGTCGTCCTGTCGCTGGGCCGGGGCACCAACGCAGGCCGGCACCCCGGAACACCATAAGGTCAAAGGCCTATTGGGGACTGAAGGCGCGGCCTGCGAGCGACCAGGTAATTGCCAGCAGGCAAGTCACTTGGCAAACAGCTCCGCCTCAATATCCCGGAAGCCCTTGAACTCCAGCGCATTGCCACTGGGGTCCATAAAGAACATGGTGCCCTGCTCCCCGGGCTGCCCGGCAAAGCGGATATAGGGCTCAATCACAAATTCCTGCACAAACCCCCGCGCCCGCTCGGCAAACGCCTGCCACTGGTCAAACGGCAGCACCACGCCAAAGTGCGGCACCGGCACCCCGTGGCCGTCCACATGGTTGGCAATGGCCGGCACCTGGCCGTCGCGGCCAATGGCCGGATTCAGGTGGGTCACAAGCTGGTGCCCGAAGAAGTTCCAGTCCACCCACTCATCGGAGCTGCGGCCCTCGGCAAAGCCCATCTTGGTGCCATAGAAATCCCGCGCCTCGGGAATATCGCGGACCTGGATGGCCAGGTGAAAGGGAGTCAGTTGCATGGTGCATCCTCAGCAATAACAGCGTGAAGGGAGTATGCACGGAGAGCCAGGGGAAGGAAAAGCGGCGGAAGGGGCAGAAACGGGGGGGGGAGGTAGAGAGAGGGAAGTGAAAGGGAGGGAGGGGAAAGGGAGCGGGCCCTGGGGGTGGCCATCGCTCCCGGATAAGGCCAGGGGCCGCCACAATGGCGACCCCGGGAATCAGGCAGCGCTTACTTCCAGAACTGCCACCACTTCTTGCTGTTCTCCTCACGGGCGGCCTGGCCCTGCTCGGAGCCCTTGCCCAGCTCCTTGCGCTCCTGCTCGGCCTTCTTCGCGGCCTGCTTGGCCATGCCCTTGTTGTCCTTGGCGTCCTCCATGTGCCCTTCGTGTGCCATGTCAGCCTTCTTTTCGGCCATCATGCGCTTGTGCTCCGCCATGGCCTTCTTCTCCTCGGCGGTCAGACGCTTCTCCTCTGAGACCGCGGCCTTCTCCTTGGCCTGCAGACGCTTCTGCTCCGCCATCATCTGCTTCTCTTCAGCCATGGCGCGCTTCTCGTCCATGCGGGCCTGGGCTTCTGCGGGGATCTTGGTTTCCTTCATCTCCTTGCCGGCAGCCTCGGGCTGCTGGGCCAGGGCCGGGGCAGAGAGAACCAGACTTGTTACCAGGTAGGGGAGTGCCTTCTTCATAGTCAGGCTCCTTATGGTTGGAGGAACGTAAAATTTTATAACTATTCGTAATTACAGCTCAGTGCAATGCCACAGCTGCCATACGAATGAAGCTTGTGGCGGAGGTTACGGAATTCAACCTTAATTAGAGCTGAATGGCCGCTGTTAGCTGCGTTCGTAACTTCTAGCAATCAGCTCTTTGGCAAGCTCTAATTCCGCTGGTTCCCTGACAACCAACTCAAAGTCACCGGTAGCCCAGTGACCGATATTGGTTACGTTTCGGGCATTCGGATATTCATCCGCTTGCTCACCGGGAAGCTTGAGGTAAATTACCAATCGCGGGTCACTATTACCGTGCACTACCAGCACAGAAGCGAAATTTTTGATTCTCTTGAATGCCGTATAAAGCTTCACCTCCTTCCGCTGAACCTCATCACCAAGCTGTTCGGCAAATTGACAGATTTCTTCATAGAGTTTTATCAGCGAATCAGGAGCATCTGCCAATCTTTCGGCCTGCCCCTTGTCTGGACCACGGTGCTTCGTACTTGGCTCCGTTGTCGTGACCGCGGCAGGTGTCGTGCTCGCAATCACCTGGTTCGCACTGTGGGCATTCACAAGCTCTAAGAGCAACAGTTCGTTACCAAAGTACCGATAGCGCATCAGCTCGATATTACGGTTTATTTGCTGTACTGCGTGTTCATCGAATCGATTAAAATCGGATGCGATGCAAATCAAGCGCGTTCCGGACCACTCAATATTTTCAGCGTTATCTTTTCCAAGCTTCTCCATCACCAGCCATTTGAACTCTGCTTGGTGATCCAGTAGCCAATCGAGATAGAAGAGTCCCTGGTTGATCACGTTCTCGTTCTTGTTACGCTTATATTCGATGATGACTGGGCAGCCATTTTCGTCGAGGCCCAGGGAATCAATGCGGCCTTTGTGTGTCTTGCCGGTACTGTATTCACTGGCTAAGAAGTGAACACCGAGGAACGCGAGCATGTGGGCTTCGATCTTTTCCTGAAGATCCCGTTCTAGTGGTGCCGCTGAACCTGGCAGTTCGATAACAGCGTCACTTTGAAGTGCAAATAGTTTGATATCGCTCATAGCCCCATCAATCCCAAGAGTCACTCGCTAATTTATCAACCGATAGCTGTGACTGCTACGGCCCTTGTTCATAGGTAGCGCAAATAGTTAGCTTAATGCTTAACCAGCCAGCCTTCTAAAACTGTCTGCAAAGAGGGGTTGGTTGATTTATGATCAAGATGTACAAATTATTTTGATGAGAACTATGTCACGTTATTGCTCCCAGTTGCCGCCCTAAGTACCATGTGGCGTTGGTCAACTTCTAGGATTAGAAGGGACATTTACTGGTTCTGATGGGTTTGTAGATACCAGGGCAGAATAAGAATCTACGGGGATGGGGGACTGCGGACTGACTTTGGGGATGTGGTCAGTCGTTCTCGATATGAATAAAAAACAATCACCCAACTTCAGCTTCCTGAAACAGCACGAATCGCTGTTGCTCCAGCTTGCCACGACTGCAGAGCAGGCATTTATAGCCGATCCAAACACCACCCTTCTCAAACTGCGCCAACTAGGCGAAGCAACTGCACAAGATATCGCCAGCAGCCTGGGTATCCAGCTGGAGGAGCGTACTAGCCAGCATGAGTTATTGCGCAAAATTCGCGATGAAGTTGAGCTCGACAGGGAAGAGGTAGAAACCTGCCATGCCATCCGTGTGGTCGGTAACGAAGTCAATCACGAGTTCATATCCAAGGATCCAAACGATGAACCCGCTAGCGAACTGATGGCCAGTATCCAAAAAGAACGTGAAGCTGCAGCCACGTTCGCTGAGGCCGCGAAGAAAGCCACAAGCAAACCGCGCATTAAGAAGGCGGCAGTAGTCTGAATACTACTTATCCTAGTGGTTGAGTCCAGTTGTTATTTGGCTTAATCACTGTAACTGCGAGATTCGCAATAACTATAAGAACGCTTGCTTCCAGGCAAGCCGCGCATCGAGTTAGGTTTGAATATGACGGTCTCCTCCACCGAAGATCAGAAAGCCCTACAGGCGCTAGAGAACTTGCGCACGCGCCTGCTGGATCTCACGGCCAGAAACCGCTTGATCAACTTCCGCCACACTAAGGGTGGCAGCCTGCGCGTTATCGACGAATTGCCCGATCAGCTGGTGAGCCAATTGCTGGATGGCAAGGAGCTGCGCTTTCAGGCGGTGCCGGAACCCAAAGAGCGGGAACTGATAGATGCCGGCTATCTGCGCTGGGATGAGGAAACGCGCAAGCTAGAGGAGCTGCGTAAGAGCCCGACCGCGGAAGAGTGGGCCAAGCATCTGGGATTATCCACCAGTTACGAGATGCCGTTCCCCGGCTCTGAGGAAACGGCTGCGCCCGACAAGCATACCGACGATGCCATCCAGACGCTGTTTTATCCCTATGAGATGGAGGCGCGCCTCAAGACCTTGTTGCAAAGCGCCGAATCCGCCATTCAGGAAATGGGCACCAATATCCTGTATCTGGCGTGCGGCTTCCTCGACTGGTATGAATCCAATGACAGCGATGCGGTGCGCCCGGCGCCCCTATTTTTGGTGCCGGTAAAACTGCGCAAGGGCACGCTCAATCGCCAGGCCGGCACCTACGAATATACTTTGACCTATTCCGGTGAGGACTTGATTCCCAACCTGTCGCTGCGGGAGAAGCTGCGGCAGGACTTCGGACTAGCACTGCCGGAGCTGGATGAAACGACGACACCGGAAGATTACTTCGCGCGCGTGCAGGAGCTGATCGACGAGACTCAGCCCCGCTGGCGTGTGCGGCGCTACATCTCCCTGGCGCTGCTCAACTTCAGCAAATTGCTGATGTATCTCGATCTGGATCCCGATCGCTGGCCGGAAGATGCCTCTCTCCTCGATCATGCCCTCGTCTCCCGTTTCCTGTCGGGGCTGCAGCAATCCGAGCAGGAGCGCGACAGTGAGTTTGGCTTTGAAGAAGAACACCCGATCGACGAGCTGGCCAATGTCCATGACAACTATCCGCTGATCAGTGAGGCGGATAGCTCCCAGCACAGCGCGTTGGTCGATGCGATCGATGGTAAAAACTTGGTGATTGAGGGGCCACCGGGCACTGGCAAATCGCAAACCATTACCAACTTGATCGCCGCCGCCATGGGGCAAGGCAAGAAGGTGCTGTTCGTGGCGGAAAAGCTGGCCGCGCTGGAAGTGGTACGCAGCCGCCTCGATGCGGCGGGACTCGGTGACTTTGTCCTCGAGCTGCACAGTCACAAAACCCAGAAGCGCAAACTGCTCGACGATATAAGCCGCCGCCTGCAAAAGCACCGGCGCTTCCGGGCTCCCAAGGATATCGAGCTGGAAATCCAGCACTATGAGCAATTGAAAGTCGCGCTGTCCAGTTACGCCGAAAAAGTAAACAAGCCTTGGCAACAGACGGGCAAGAGTCTGCATGAGATCTTTACTGCCGCCACACGCTATCGAACGGAATTAGGCCAGGATGCCGAGGCCTACCGCCCGAAAGACTTCAATGCGGCGAGCTATACAGCGCTAGAGCAACGCCAACAGCTCAATCTGACCAGCAAATATCGCAACGTATATCACGCAATAGCGAATCAACTGGGTGAAGATGCAACGCTTGAGCAACATCCCTGGTGCGGCATCAACAACACCAGCCTGCAAGCCTTCGAATATCCCGCGGTGCAACAGTCGTTGGGCGATTGGCAGCAATCCATCCAAGACCTGCAACAGCTGCTAGCAGACTACGCTGCTCAGTTTGGCTGTGATATGGCTGAACTCGCTGAAAGCCCTGAGGATACGCGCGAGCTACTCACGGCTATAGACGCGTTGCCGGAGCTCAGCGGAGATGAGGTACTCGAGCCCTTACCAAAGCTCCGCGGCGAATTGTACAAGGCGACTCGGGAATATTTTGAGCTAACCAGTGCGATACAGCGTAATTTCGCAGAGCTATCGAAAGTAGTTCCAGCAGAGTTGCTGGATGATCCGGCGCTGGCGGATAAGGCCCACAAAGGTGGCAAAGCACTTGGGGAGTTGGTTGTCGAGGACGTACCGCTACACCAATTGCGCGATGGCCTCCAGCGCATGGCGACAGCGGAAGAGACGCTCGGCTGGATGGAAGAGCCTCTGGGGCAAGTGAAATCCGCGTTGGGTAGTGGCGCCGCAAGCTGGGAAGTGAATACTCCCGATGGCCTTGTGCAGCTCAAGCAGGCTATTGAGCTGGTCGCGGCACTCGACAGTACCTATAGCAGCCAGAGAGATGATCTGTTTGAAGAAGAAGACTTGGATCAGCTGCTGCCAGCGCTTGCGAGTGAGCTGAAGGAACTGCGTGCACAGAGAGCGGGCCTCGAGAAGCTATACCAGATCGAACAAGCACCGGGTGCGGAAGAGCTTCGCAAGCTCCAGTGCACTTTGCAGTCCGGTGGACTATTCCGCTGGTTTAGTGGTGAGTGGCGCACGGCTCGTAAAACAGTCAAGGCGTTCTTTATACACAGCTCTAGCAGCATAAATATTGCCGCTGCAAAGCTCGAAGAACTCGCGACTTTTCGCGACCGACTAATGCAGTTGGAGCAGAACAAAAAGTATCAGCACAGGTTAAGGGCACGTTTTGAGGGTCTGGATACCGACGACGAGGCCCTGATTGCCTTGCGCAAGTGGTACAAGCACGTGCGTGATGTGTACGGTATCGGCTTTGGACCGCAGGCCGCTGTCGGCGACGCCATTCTCGCTATGACGAGTGGCACTATGAAGGCGATACGCGAGCTAGCCCGTAAAAAGGTGCCGGAGCAGATTACCAGGATCAAGACGGATATTGACTGGTTAAGAACCTTATACAAACCCGCAGCGCGCCTGCACAAGGAAAATATTACGTTGCGCGGTGCGAATAGTATTTATCGCGATTTGCAGGAAAAAACAGAAGCTGCCTTGCGAGATTGCGGCTCCGGAGCCGCTGATGGAAATCTGACGATAAAAGCGCTGCAAGACCTCCTGCAGTCGATTTCAACGCTACATAGCAAAGTACAAACTTGGCAGCAACTGGATCTCGATCAACGCTATTTTGGTGGCGCTTTTGAACTGGCCATCGGCCGCGAAGTTAATGCGCAACAGAGTCTGAGAAGGCTTGAGACTACTTTGAGGCTGTCGGCTCAAATAGCTACCGCTATCCCCAGTAGCGGGGTGCGAGAGTTTATCTACAGCAATCCGCGCGCAGAGTCCTTCGACCTACTCGCGCAATTTCAACAGCATGGCAACGCTGCCCTAGAGGTATATGAGAATACAAAGAGCGCATTTGATCGCTTAGTGAGCCTCAACCTCAAACAGTGGACATCTCACTTCGGCAATGCTTTCGACGGGTTGATCGCCAAGAACGACGTCGCATTGCGTCAGCCGGAGTGGATCGACAGTTGGCTCAGCTTTATTCGAGAGAGTGAGCTGATGGCGGCCAGTGGTCTGGAAGCGTTGGCGAAATCGGTAATCGATGGTGAGCTATCCATCGATCAGCTTGACCTTGCGCTGAAAGCTGGTGTTTATCAAGCCTTGGCAAAAGCTGCCCTTTCATTAGATCCTGAACTAGCCCGCTTTTCCGGCCATTCACAGGCCGCGCTGCAACAGCAGTTCAGGGAGTGCGACAAAAAGCTGCTGGATTTACAGCGAGAGCAGCTGGCTTGGAAAATCGACCGCGTCAAGGTGCCTGCGGGCCAAGATGGTCGCGCCAGTGATCGGACAGAAAGAGTACTTCTCGAGCGTGAGATCAGCAAGAAGACCCGACATATCCCGATTCGCCAGCTGGTGCGCCGTGCCAGTGGCGCCCTCAGCGCATTGAAACCCTGCTTTATGATGGGCCCTATGTCGGTGTCCCAGTATCTTGAGCCTGGCGAAGTATCCTTCGACTTGATCGTAATGGATGAAGCTTCGCAGATTCGTCCACAGGATGCTTTGGGTGCGGTTGCCCGGGGCGCGCAGCTGGTGGTCGTGGGTGACCCAAAGCAGCTTCCCCCCACCAGCTTCTTCGATAAGCTTGTCGATGACGACGCTGAGGATCCAACTGGCCTGGAGGAATCTGAGAGTATTCTTGATGCGACCTTACCGATGTTCCCTGCGCGCCGCCTGCGCTGGCATTATCGCTCGCAGCACGAGAGCCTTATTGCTTTTTCAAATGCGTCTTTTTACGAGAGCAACTTAGTGCTCTTCCCCTCGCCTCATAAAGAGTCGCCACAGTACGGAATCCAATATCAGCGGATTAAAGGTGGGTGTTTTGTAGGGCGCAAGAATATCAAGGAAGCCCAAGCAATCACTGCCGCTGTTCGTCGGCACTTATTGTCTTGCGCCAATGAAACTATCGGCATTGTTGCAATGAATGCCGAGCAGAAACGCCTAATCGAGGATTCCCTAGAAACACTGGCCAAAGAAGACGCGCATTTCGGCGAAAAACTTGCTGCGAATCAAGCTGGTGAGGAAGGTCTGTTCGTCAAAAACCTGGAAAATGTCCAGGGTGATGAGCGCGATGTCATCCTGATCTCAATGACCTACGGCCCAGCGGAACCAGGGGCGAGGCCACATCAGCGATTTGGACCGATCAACTCCGATACGGGCTGGCGCCGGCTGAATGTACTCTTCACACGCTCTCGTAAGCGGATGCAGATCTTCAGTTCCTTGGATTCTGATGACGTCGTCGTCGGATCCGGATCAAGGCGTGGTGTGAAGTCTCTGAAGGAGTTTCTCCGCTATTGCGAGCGCGGCATGCTCGTACCTACCGAAGAAATATCCGGTCGAGGGCCTGACAGTGACTTCGAAGTGGCTGTAATGAATATGCTGCGGGACGAAGGCTTTGAGTGTGTCCCGCAAGTCGGTGTGGATGGATTCTTTATTGACATTGGCGTACTCGATCCGGGCAATCCCGGCAAGTACCTTATGGGCATAGAATGTGATGGCGCCACTTACCATTCAGCTAAGTCGGCCAGGGACAGGGACCGCTTACGGCAAAGCATTCTCGAACGACTTGGTTGGAAAATTCGCCGAATCTGGTCGACAGATTGGTTCAAAAATCCGCATGGCGAATTGCAGCCAATCGTACGTGAGCTGCATGAGCTGAAAAGTGAGCCCGCTACCGCTCCGCACGTAGAAGAAGAGAAAGGTGCTGACGTTCGGCAGCTTGAGGATGAACAGCCTGGACTCTTCGACGATTCGTTACCCGAAAGGTCAAACTCGTCAGAGTCTGTGCAAGCTGAACTTGTTTTGGATGGTGCGTTAGAGGAAGAGATTGATCTACGAGAGGCGTTGCTCAAGCTTGATCGTGAGATGATCAGGGCGGATCTGCCAGATACACCTGAGGAACGCCGTCTGCTCCGCCCGGCAATGCTCGAGGCGTTTCTGGAGTTTGAGCCAACAAGCAAGTCTGAATTCCTGGAGGTAATTCCTGGATATTTACGTGAAGGGACAGAACCGGAAGAAGGGAGGCGTTTCCTAAATGCGGTCTTTGCCCTAATCAATGGATATGAGCTAGAGGAGCTGGATCAAGTATGAGTGATATCAATGGCTGGATGGTCCGTGCGGGGCGTGGCGGTAAGTATTTTGAAGAGTTTGCTGAAGGCAAAGTAGCCATAGGTTGGAATGCTCTGGGTGATCTCACTCAGTATGCGAATATCGATGCTCTGCGTGAGGCCTATATTGCGGAATATGGGAACGCCAAGCCCAGTCAAACCAATAACGCCGTTGCCATGCTCCGAAAATTTCGGGACGAAGTTCGTGAAGGTAACGTGGCGATCACCTACAGCTCTGAGACCCGCAAGTATCTCATTGGCACTGTGAGGTCAGAGTACGAGTATTGTCCACCCGATGAAGGTGAAGAAGGCTTTGCTCAAGTCCACCGGGTTCATTGGCGTGGTGAAGTGTCACGAGATCTGCTCAGCACCAAGACCAAAAACTCCCTCGGTTCCACTCTCACGCTCTTCTCACTCAATCAGGAAGTGATTAACGAGCTTGAGGGGGCACTGTCTGGCCGCCCGCCAGAGCCTGCGGCATCTGAGGGTGCTGGTGATGAAGTAGTTGACCTGAAAGACCAAGTTGTTTCACAGAGTCACGAACTAATCAAAGACAAGTTACAGTCGCTTGGACCGGAGGAGATGGAGGAAATGGCTGCGGCCGTGCTTCGAGCCATGGGCTACAAGACCAAGGTTTCACCCAAGGGACCAGACCGTGGTGTCGACGTGCTGGCCTCCCCTGATGGCTTAGGACTTACTCAGCCGCGGATCAAAGTCGAAGTAAAGCATCGTGAAGGAAGCATGGGTGCTCAGCAGCTTCGAAGTTTTCTCGGTGCGCTCCGTGAAGGTGACACCGGTCTTTACCTCAGTACCGGTGGTTTCACTAAGGATGCGCGTTACGAAGCTGAGCGCGCGACCATGCCGGTGACATTAGTTGACATGGATGACTTGGCCGATCTTGTGGTGGCTCATTATGAGAATTTCGATCTTGAAGGAAGGGCTTTAATGCCCATGATCCGTCTTTATTGGCCAGCAGAATAGAGGTAGTTTCTATAGATGCCTTAGTCGTATGGACGGAGTACTGATTAAGTGATGGATAGAGTAAAAATTTCTGAAGTCGCCTTTCGGGTGAGCCAGGCATATTTCAATGCTTACGCCTCGGTCAGCGGTAAGGTCGATTCGTCATGCCTGGATCTCGATAGTTCTGTGCATTTCGAAATTACGTCTGTGCCAGATCAATTTGATTTTTATTCGGATAGTAAGCGTTTCAGGAATGAAAAATTAAGAATCAAAGAGCTTAATAAATTTCTATGCTTTTTGACTCCAGAGGGGCTGAATATTGCTGAGCTTCATGAAGGTAAGGCGGTTGGTTTCGAGGCGGCAAAAACTAAGCTCGCCGAATATGGTATCGATTCAGCTATCAGTTGGAGTTTTCGTTATTAGAGGATCAAAAATGGTATTCTGTCGTATCGAAGCATTTTTGCTAAAAGCTCTAGAGCTTCCTCCACATAATAGCCCCTAGAGGGCCGTGAGTGCAGTGGTGTGGCGGAAGAATCGGAACAGCCTATGGGCTGTTATGACCCTCCGGGCTTCGCACGTTGCGCTCGTTTCAAATTGCCCGCGCAATTTGTCGAACCGCGGTGGGTCCCATCCGGTCTCTGGAGCCGGAAGAATCGTAACAGTCTAAGGGCTGTTACGACCCTCGCGGGCTTCGCGCTGGGCGCTCGTTGCTAGACGCTGTCGCGTCTGGTCGAACCACATCGGTGGTTCTCATCCCCCGCCAGACACCAAGCATAAAAAAAGCCCCGTCCGTGAGGACGGGGCTTTGTTTTATGGTGCCCGGAGGCGGAATCGAACCACCGACACGGGGATTTTCAATCCCCTGCTCTACCGACTGAGCTATCCGGGCTTCGCTGTTTGCGGGGCTTCCCCTGCGTCGCGAGGCGCGTATTAAACCCGCTCTGGCGGGGAGAGTCAACCCCTTGATTGCACAATAGTTTTTCCGGTTAGCGAGTGCTCACTATTTGGCCGCCTGAGGGGCGGTAGGTGGGTGTGAGCGCCCGCCTTCCAGTCTAGCTGCTCCCCGCTGATTCGCTTACTGCTCTTCCGGTGGGACGTAGCCTTCGGCGGCGTCGTAGCTTTCGCCGCTCAGGAACTTCTGCATCTGCTCCGCCAGGTAGGCGCGGGTGGAGGGTTCCATCATGTTGAGGCGCTTTTCGTTGATGAGCATGGTCTGGTGGGCCAGCCATTCCTGCCAGGCCTTTTTGGAGACGTTCTCGAAGATGTCCTGGCCTTTGGGGCCGGGCATGGGGGGCGCGTCCAGGCCTTCGAGTTCCTGTTGGTATTTGCGACAGAATACGGTTCTGGACATGTTGGTCTCCGGGGTTGGGTTGTTTGGTTTTGCCGTGGCCGTGGCGTCCGTCGGTTATCGCAGCCAGCGGCCGCTCTTACGGGTCAGTGCCTCGATCTGGTTTGATCGCGGCCATGGGCCGCTCCTACGGCGTTGTGGCGCGTTACATAGGCTCTAACAAGGGGGCGCGGAAGGCGTCCAGTTGTTTGGCCAGTTTGGCGATCGGGGCCGGCAGGCCCAGGTCCTGTGCCGCCCTGGGGCGGTTGAGCTGGCGCAGTTTATACCAGTCGCCGCCGGGCTCTGTCACCCGGCCGGCCTCCAGCTGACTCCGGCTGGCCAGCTGGATCCATACCGGGCTGATGTCCAGGTGGAAGTGGGTGAAGGTGTGGCGCATGGGGGGCAGCGGCTGTACCTGGCTGGGGTCGATATCCCGCGCGGCCAGCCATTCCTGGGCGCTGGCCTCCCCGCCGTCGTCGCCCTCCAGCTGCGGCGGTACCCACAGGCCGCCCCAGATGCCGCTGGGCGGGCGCTGTTGCAGGTAGAGGTCGCCGTCGTGCTCGATCAGCAGCATGGTGGTGAGGCGCACTGGCTTTTCTTTCTTCGGCTTCTTGCCCGGGTAGTCCTGCGGGTTGCCCTGGGCGCGGGCGATGCAGTCGCTGGCCAGGGGGCAGGTGTCGCATTTGGGTTTGCTGCGGGTACAGACGGTGGCGCCCAAGTCCATCATGGCCTGGGTGTAGTCGTTGCAGCGCTTTGCCGGGGTGTAGCCCTCGGCCAGGGCCCAGAGTTCCTTTGCCACTCTGGTCTGGCCCGGCCAGCCGTCCACGGCGTGGAAGCGGGCCAGTACCCGTTTCACGTTGCCGTCCAGGATGGGGGCGTTGATGCCCATGCTGATGCTGGCGATGGCGCCGGCGGTGGAGCGGCCGATGCCGGGCAGGCTGGCCAGTGCCTCCACGTCCCGGGGGAATTCCCCGCCGTGTTCTTCCATCACCGTCTGCGCGCACTTGTGCAGGTTGCGGGCGCGGGCGTAGTAGCCCAGGCCGCTCCAGTGGGCCAGGACCCGGTCCTGGGAGGCGCTGGCCAGGTCTGCCAGGGTGGGGAAGCTGGCCATAAAGCGCTGGAAGTAGGGGATGACGGCGGTGACCTGGGTCTGCTGCAGCATGATTTCCGATACCCACACCCGGTAGGGGTTGATGTCCTGTTGCCAGGGCAGGTCCTTGCGGCCGTGTCGGTCGAACCATTTGAGGACGGCCTGGTGGAATTGGGTTGGGGACATCGCGGGTGGTGGTGTGGGGTTGCTGCGGGTGTGGGGAGTTTACCAGAGGTGGCGGGGGGTTGGCTTGGGGGCAGAGGTTGGGGGTTGTGCCTGTGGTGGGTCGCGGCCAGCGGCCGCTCCTACGGGGTGTGTAAG
>NZ_JAJSAO010000002.1:0-149960 GCF_021729055.1 Microbulbifer zhoushanensis | reverse complement strand
GTTTCCTGGGGGGCGGATCTTGTATTCGGGCTTGTGCCTGCGGGTGGTTGGGCGCACACAAGGTGCGCCCCTACGGGTGTGGTGCATTGATTGGGTTGGGTCGCGGCCATGGGCCGCTCCTACGGGGTGTGTAAGGTTTCCTGGGGGGCGGATCTTGTATTCGGGCTTGTGCCTGCGGGTGGTTGGGCGCACACAAGGTGCGCCCCTACGGGAGTGGTGCATTGGTTGGGTTGGATCGCGGCCATGGGCCGCTCCTACAAGGGGGGCGTTTGTTTGTGCGCGGCGTTGTAGGGGCGGATCTTGTATCCGCTTTTGTGCCTGCGGTGAGCAGGGCGCACACGAGGTGCGCCCCTACGGGGGATACGAACGGGGAAAGAAAAAGGCCCCCGGGTGGGGGCCTTTTTGTGGGCTGGGCTGAGGGGATCAGTTGCGGTCGAAGAGGCCCTTGAATTTGTCTTTCAGGTCGTCGACTTTTTCTTTGACCTTGTCGCCGTACTTTTTCTCGGCCTTGTACTTCAGTTCGTCGCGCAGCAGGTCGTCGGTGCGGCGGCTGTCGGGTTTGCAGCTGCCGATGCCGGCGTCGGCGAAGCTGTCCTTGCAGCGCAGGGGCAGCGGGCGGTTGCGCCAGCGGTCGTTCTGCACGCTGCAGCCGCTGGCGGAGGTGCGCTGGCCCACCAGGGACAGGCCCAGGGCGAAGTCGAAGTCGGCCTTTTCCAGGTCCACTTCACCGTCACCGGTGAGCGCGATGTTCTCCACCCCGGCGAGGATTTCCTGCACCTTCACCTGGTCGCCCTCAACCTTGATGTTCACCCGCAGGTCCTGCAGGCGGGTCTGGGCGGGCCATTCCTGTTGTGACAGCGGGGTCTTCTCGACGAAGCTCACCAGCTGGCACATGCCCTTCTCCAGGTTGAACGGTGCCAGGGCCAGCTGCTCGCTGGATACCTGTACCGCGGCGCGCAGGTTTTTCTGCAGGTCCTGGTCGGTCTTGCCCTTGGTCTGGGCGGCCCAGTTGATGGTGGACTTGCCGGAGACCTGCACCCGGTCGCTGGGGAACAGCACCTGCTGCACCTTGGAGATCTCCACGCCCACCAGGCCGCCGGTGACCTGGCCGGTGGCGGTCTGGCCACGGGCGTTGAACTGGCCGTTGGTGCTGAACTCGCCGTCGTAGATATCGGCGCTCAGTTCCTGCAGCTGGTACAGGCCGTTGTCGATGTTCAGGCGCAGCAGCGGGGCGTCCAGCTGCAGCTCCAGTGCGTTGAGGCGCTCCAGCGCCAGCTCGATATTGGCGGTGAAGCCGCGCATGGCTGTGAGCGGCAGCTCAACCGGCTCGGCCGGCGGGGCTTCCTGCTCGGGTTGCTCTTCTTCCTGCGGTGAGGGCGGCGGCAGGTAGTCGTCCAGTACCAGGGCGCCGCCGCGCAGGGTCAGGTCGATGCCGGGGATCTCGGCATTGCGCAGCTGGCCGCTGCCGGAGAACACGGTCTCGTCCAGCTGCAGCTGCAGCGGGGTCAGCTTGATCTCTTTCTCGGTGCCCTCGACGTTGGTTTCCATGCTGAACTTCTGCAGCGCGGAGCCGCTCTGGGTCACCAGCTCGGTGCCGGTGACTTCCAGCCACGGCCGCAGCGGGTTGGCCTCGGCGTTCATGGTGAACTGCAGCTGCCAGGGCTGGTCGTCGGCGCTGCGGCGCACGTGGCCGCGCAGGTAGAGCCTGGCAGCGGCCGCGCCGCTCTTGGCACGGAATTCAAACGGCTGCAGGCGCAGGCCGTTGAGGCCCTCGTCCACTGCCAGGGTGCTGTCGATATCCAGGGTCACCGGCTGTTTCAGCGCGCTGCCGCTGACTTCGGCAGTGGCCTGCACCTGGCCGGCATCGCCGCCGGGCACCAGGTTGTCGGCAGAGACGCTGAGTTTCTCCACGGTGTATTCGGTCTTGGCCTTGGCATCGGCATAGCGGATCACGCCGTCCTCGATGCGCAGCTTCTCCAGCGCCAGTTTCAGGTCCTGGGCGCCGGGCTCTTTCTCGGGCTCCACTTCCAGCTGCGGCGGTTCCTCGGCCTCGGCCTCGCGCTTGGCCTCCATGGCCTCGGTCAGCAACTCCCAGTTGCCCTTGCCGGACTCGTCCACGCGCAGGTCGATCTGTGGGCCCAGCAGGACAATTTCCTGTGCCTCGATGCGCTTTTTCAGCAGCGGCATGACCGCCACGCCCACGGCGATGCGGTCGGCCTTTACCAGCGGCTGGTCCGGCACTGGCAGCGGCGCCAGCTGCACGCCTTCCAGCTCCAGCGCCAGGCTGGGCCAGATCTGCCAGCCGATATCGCCGTCCAGCTGCAGGGCCACGCCCTGCTTGGCGGCCATCTGCTCCAGCTGCGGCTTGTAGCGATTGATGTCGATGCCCCCCAGCAGCCAGGCGGCGGCGCCGGCCAGCAGCAGGAGGACGATCAGCAGGAATATCAGTGTGTTCTTGATCCAGGCCATGGAGTGGGTGATCCCTGTTATTTTCTGTGGCTGGCAGCGGGCTGCGGGAGGCGCCACGCACGGGCGCCGCACCGTCGCCGCTGCGCGTACTTCTTCATACGGTTGGGCAATTGTAGGAAAAAACGGTTCCGCCGCATATGACGGAACCGCAAAGGTGGGGAAATGAGGGGAAAAAGCGTGATCGCTTAGAAAATAAACCTAACGCCAGCTTCCAGGCTGCGGCCCGCCTCGGGGGCGAAGTCGCGCAGCAGTGAGGTGGAGTTGCGGATCTCCTCGTCCAGCAGGTTGCGGGCGCTGGCGAACAGCACCGCATCGCTGCCGCCCACGTTGATGTTGTAGCGCGCGGTCAGGTCCATGCGGGTGTAGCCGTCGGTCTCTTCCTCGAAGGCGCCCGGGCGGTCCTGGTCGAAGGCGTGGGTGGTGCGCCACTCCCAGTTCCACTGGCTGTAGTCGCCGCCCAGGGCCAGGCCGGTGCGCAGCGGCGGCATGCGCGGCACGTCGCGGCTTTCACCTGGGACCAGGGTGTCATCGAACTGCGCGCGCACGCTGTCGCCGAACAGGGTGAGGAAGTGGCCGCCCGCCAGCGGGAATTTCACCGAGGCCTCGGCGCCGTAGAAGGTGGCGTCGCGGTTGGCGTAGGCGTAGATGGGGAACTCGCTCTCCAGGTCTTCCAGGCCGGTGTTCTGGGCGTAGATGTAGTCGCTCACCTGGTTGTAGAACAGGTTGGCCTCCACCCGCGCGGCGTGCCAGCCGCTGGCCTCCTCGTTGTGGTGGTGGTAGCCCAGCTCCCAGTTGATGGAGTTCTCGGTATCCAGGTCGGCGTTGCCGAGGATAAAGCGGGATTCCGCCAGGTGGGCGCCGTTGGCGTACAGCTCCTCGGCCACCGGCGCGCGCTCGGCGCTGGTGAGGCCCAGGCTCACGTGCTGGTGCTCCGCCAGGAAGTACTGGATGGCACCGCTGGCGCTCACCAGGCTGAAGTCGCGGTCGCTGCCGGTTTCCGGGCTCACTTCCACCCGCTCCAGGCGGCCGCCCAGGTCCAGGTGCCAGTCGGCCCAGCTGCGCTCCTTCATCACGAAGGCGCCGGCGCTGCGGGTGTTGGAGGGCTGGATAAAGGCCTCGTCGCCGATGGCGGAGAAGTCCTTGTCGGACAGCTGCAGGCCGTAGGCGCCGCGCCAGGCGCCGCCGTCGTCGTGGGTCAGCTCGATGCGGCTCTCCCAGGCGTCGTTGGTAAAGCGGGTACCGGGTTCGCCCTCTTCCAGTTCCACGTGCTCGTAGTCGTTGTGGCCCAGGCGCACGCTGAGCTTGTCCCAGTAGTCGTCGTCGAAGCGGTGCTCGCCTTTCAGGTCGTAGCGGGTCTGCTCCATGGCGATACGCACCGCCTCCGGGCCCTCTTCCTCACCGGCGTGGGCTGCGTGCTCCTCGGCGGTCTCGCCCGCGTGCACTTCCTCCTCATGCGCATGGGTGCCGAAGGGGATGCCGTAGTTCTTGCCGGTCTGGTTCACCGACAGGCCGATAAAGCCGCTGTCGGTAATCCACGAGGCACCGCCGCTGTAGCTGTGGCCGCGGCCGCTGGTGTTGCCGACAAAGCCATCGGTGTTGAACTCCTCCTCTTCGGCGTGCGGTTCGCCGGCGAGGGCTTCCTCTTCGTGCGCGCCGTGTTCTTCCTCGTGGTGGCGGATGGCCAGGCCGGGGATCTGGGTGTCGCCGTTCTCGCGGTAGGTGCCGTCCAGGTACCAGGCCAGCTGGCCCGCACCGCCGCCCAGGCGGAAGACGCCGGCATCCTGTTCGTTGCCGGTGTCGTGGCGCATTTCCAGGGCGCCCTCCAGCTGCTCCGGTACCTCGGTGGGAATGCGGCCGTCGATCACGTTCACCACGCCGCCGATGGCGCCGCTGCCGTAGCGCAGGGCGGCCGGGCCGCGCAGGATCTCGATGCGCTTCGCCAGCAGGGCCTCCACGCTGCTGGCGTGGTCGGAGCTGGTGTTGGAGGCGTCGGCCACGTCCAGGTTGTCGTTCAGGACCTTCACCCGGTTGGCGGACTGGCCGCGGATCACCGGCAGGCCCACGCCGCCGCCGAAGGAGGCGTTGGCCACGCCCAGTTCGTCTTTGAGGGTGTCGCCCAGGGTGGCGGCGGCCCTGTCGCGCAGCTCGTCGCCGGCCAGCACCGACACCGGTGCGGCCACGGCGTCGGCGGGCTTGTCCAGCGGGGAGACGGTGACGTTCACCTCTTCCAGTGCGGAGCTGGCCTGGCCCTGTTGCTGGGCCTGGGCGAAAGTGGCGGATACGGTCAGCGCGCCGGCTACGGCCAGCGCCAGTTTGTTGGACTTATACATCAGTTGTTATACCTGTCTCATGGGCGTGCACGCGGGCTGCCACCTGGGGCGCGGGCGCGCATCGCCGGAATTCCTGTTCGATTGTGCGGCGCGCGCGGGCGCCGCGGTTCCTTCCCGGAGTCACAGGCTCACGGCGACACTGCGCCGAAACGGTAATTCTGTGGTCCGGGTGGCAGGCCACGCGCACAGTTGTGCGACGGTCGGGCCGCCGGATCGATCGGTTTTAGTGGGACAGGGAGGCTGGGGGTGCGCGGGCGGTCTGGCGCTCGGGCTGGCTGTCGCCGGGGACCGGGGCGCTCTGGCGCAGGTAGTGGGTGACCGGGGCCGGCATAATGGCCCGGTATTCACTGCCCGCCGCGGCGGACATCTGGTGGAAGCACACATCGCACAGCTCATGCGACGGGTCCACGAAGTGGATATGCTCGGCCAATACCGGCTGTGCTGACAGCAGGGCCATCAGCAGCAACAGGGCGGTCCACAGGTTGGACTTATGGCGTGAGCGGGTGTTCATGGCTGGTATCATATCCACCACACCGCATGAATCAAGTTTCATCTGACACTATCCGGCCACAGCGGCGGCGTTCTTCTCTATAATTCGCGCCTCTGTTCCTGAAGTGCTCTATACAGGCACTGCAACGCATCATATAAGGACCGTAACGCTTATGCGCAAGGCCAGCGTCAATCGCGACACCCTGGAAACCAAGATCAAGGTCAGCCTGGACCTGGATGGCCAGGGCAACGGCAAGTTCGATACCGGGGTGCCCTTCCTCGAGCATATGCTCGACCAGATTGCCCGCCACGGCATGATCGACCTGGATATCACCTGCGACGGCGACGTCCATATCGATGACCACCACACGGTGGAGGACATCGGCATCACCCTGGGCAAGGCCATCGCCGAGGCGATCGGTGACAAGAAGGGCATGACCCGCTACGGCCACGCCTATGTGCCCCTGGACGAGGCGCTCTCCCGCGTGGTGGTCGACTTCTCCGGCCGCCCGGGCCTGGTGATGAATGTGCCGTTCACCCAGAAGCGCATCGGCAACTTCGATACCGAGCTGTTCTACGAGTTCTTCCAGGGCTTCGTGAACCACGCGCTGGTGACCCTGCATATCGACTGCCTGCGCGGCCACAACGCCCACCACCAGGTGGAGACGGTGTTCAAGGCCTTCGGCCGCGCCCTGCGCATGGCGCTGGCAGAGGACCCGCGCATGGCGGGTACCATGCCGTCCACCAAGGGTGTGCTGTAACGGCCGCCCGCTCGAGGATTCACCGCGCCGGCGGGCGCAGGTACGGGCAGCGCTGATCCGGGTCACCGGCATCGGCGTAATCTGCCCCTTTGCTTTCCCGGCCCTCGCGCTGCTGCGCGGGGGCCGCGGTCACAGGAGAATATCGGTGCAGAAAATCGCAGTACTCGATTACGGCATGGGCAACCTGCACTCGGTGGCCAGTGCGCTGCAGAAGGTGGCGCCCGGCGACCAGGTGGTGCTGGCCACCACGCCGGAACAGGCCGCGGGTGCCGACCGCCTGCTGGTGCCCGGCGTGGGTGCCATCCGCGACTGCATGGCGGGCTTTACCGACGCCGGTTTCGCGCCGCTGCTCCAGGACGCCATCGGTTCCGGCCTGCCGGTGCTGGGCATCTGCGTGGGCATGCAGATCATGATGCAGCGCAGCGAGGAAAATAACGGGGTCGACTGCCTGGGCATATTCCCCGAGCCGGTGAAGTTTTTCGGCACTGATCTCCGGCATGGGGGTGAACGGTTAAAGGTCCCGCATATGGGCTGGAACCAGGTGTGGCAGAAGCAGCCGCACCCGCTGTGGAACGGGATCGAGGACGGCAGCCGCTTTTACTTTGTCCACAGTTACTATGTACCCGCTGAGGCCTCCGCCGCGGGCGCTGTGCCAGCGGAAAACAACCCGGATATTGCCGGCCAGGCCGAGTACGGCGTGTCCCTGGCCGCCGCCGTGGCCCGCGAGAATATCTTCGCCACCCAGTTCCACCCGGAGAAGAGCGCCGACAGCGGCCTGCAGCTGCTGAAGAATTTCACCGCCTGGAACGGCAGGGTTTAACCACATTACCGTGTAGGAGCGGCCCATGGCCGCGATCCCGGCTTGCAGAATGCCCCGGGCTGTCGCGGCCATGGGCCGCTCCTACAGCGATCACACAATTTGATACACCGCCAACAGAAAGACTGACCATGATTGTAATTCCCGCGATCGACCTGAAAGACGGCCAGTGCGTGCGCCTGCGCCAGGGCGAAATGGACGATGCCACCGTATTCTCCGACGATCCGCTGGCCACCGCGCAGCACTGGGTGGACCAGGGCGCGCGTCGCCTGCACCTGGTGGACCTGAACGGTGCCTTTGCCGGCAACCCGGTCAACGGCGAGGCGGTGAATGCAATCGCGAAGGCCTTCCCGGACCTGCCGGTACAGATCGGCGGCGGTATCCGTGACCTGCCCACCATCGAGCGCTACCTGGACGCGGGCGTGACCTGGGCCATTATCGGCACCGCTGCGGTCAAGAACCCGGAGCTGGTGAAGGAAGCCTGCCGCGAGTTCGAGGGCCACATCATTGTCGGCCTGGATGCGAAGGACGGCCTGGTGGCCACCGAGGGCTGGGCCCAGGTGTCCGACCAGAAGGCCACCGAGATGGCGAAACGCTTCGAGGACTGCGGCGTGAGCGCCATCGTCTACACCGATATCGCCCGTGACGGCATGATGCAGGGGGTGAATATCCCGGCCACGCTGGAACTGGCCCATGCGGTGAAAGTGCCGATCATCGCCTCCGGCGGGGTCAGCTCCATCGAGGATATCGAGCAGTTGCTGGAAGCGAGGGATATCTACGGGGCCATTACCGGCCGCGCCATCTACGAGGACAAGCTGGACCTGGGCGCGGCACAGAAACTCTGTGACGAGTGGGGCCAGTAAGGGATTAGAGAGGGGTAAGTCATATGCTCGCCAAACGAATCATCCCCTGCCTGGACGTCGATGCCGGCCGCGTGGTGAAGGGCGTTAACTTTGTCGATATTCGCGATGCCGGCGACCCGGTGGAAATCGCCCGGCGCTACAACGAGGCGGGTGCGGACGAGATTACCTTCCTCGATATCACCGCCACCCACGAGGGCCGCGACACCATGCTGCACACCGTGGAGCAGATGGCCTCGCAGGTGTTTATCCCGCTCACCGTCGGTGGGGGTGTGCGCACCATCCAGGATATCCGCAACCTGCTGAACGCCGGCGCCGACAAGACCGCCATCAATTCCGCCGCGGTGAAAAACCCCGAGTTCGTGCGCGAGGCCGCCGAGCGTTTCGGCCGCCAGTGCATCGTGGTCGCCATCGATGCCAAGCAGGTGGGACACAGCAAGTGGGAGATTTTCACCCACGGCGGCCGCAAGCCCACCGGTATCGATGCGGTGGAGTGGGCGAAGAAAATGGCCGGCCTGGGCGCCGGGGAAATCCTGCTCACCAGCATGGATCGCGACGGCACCAAGAACGGCTTCGACCTGGCCCTGACCCGCGCCGTGTCCGACGCGGTGCCGGTACCGGTGATCGCCTCCGGCGGCGTCGGCAACCTGCAGCACCTGGCCGACGGTGTGCTCGAGGGCGGTGCCGACGCGGTACTGGCAGCCAGCATCTTCCACTTCGGCGAATACACCATCGCCGAGGCCAAGCAATATATGCACGACGCCGGCATCGAGATGCGGCTCTAATTCCAACCCCGGTCCATGTAGGGGCGGACCTCGTGTCCGCCCGAGGTGCCATCTCCTGAAAGGGCGCACACAAGGCACGCCCCTACGGGTGGCTGCGGTATTGGGCCCGGAATCATCGCGGCCAGCGGCCGCTCCTACGGTGGTGTTCGGAAGGCGGCGGTAACCGCAGACGATTTCCTGGCTCCAATCCCGTCGTAGGGGCGGACCTTGTGTCCGCCCGAGGTGCCATCTCCTGCAAGGGCGCACACAAGGTGCGCCCCTACGGGTGGCTGCGGTAATGGGCCCGGAATTATCGCGGCCAGCGGCCGCTCCTGCGGTGTTCGGAAGGCGGCGGTAACCGCAGACGATTTCCTGGCTCCAATCCCGTCGTAGGGGCGGACCTTGTGCCCGCCCGGTTCCCCCCTTCGATATCTTCATGGCGTTACCGTGACACGCCAGGATTCCCCCGCTGGCAAAATGCAGTACCATTGAAATATGGATCTATTGCAGGAATTCTCCGCCGTTGAACACAGCCCGGTCTTCAGTCGACCGGACTTCTCGGCGTTGCGTAACGAACTGGCACCGCTGGACTTCAGTGGCTGCGAGCTGTTGCCGGCCCTGCAGGAATACCGCAACTTCTACCAGCTGAATTTCCCCCAGGCGAGCAAGACCGGTGTCGGCACCTTCGAGGTGGCCGGCTACGAGCTGGTGGCCCAGTACTGGCTGCTGGAAAAGCCCCGCGGCACGCTGTTTATCTGCCACGGTTATTTCGACCACACCGGTATCTACGGTGCCGCCATCCGCTTCGGGCTGGAGCGCGGCTACAACGTGGTGATCTTCGATTTCCCCGGCCACGGCCTGTCCAGTGGCGAGCGTGTGGCGATCGATTCCTTCCTGCAGTACCGGCAGGTACTGGGGGCGCTGCTGCACATTGCCCGCGACCGCCTCCCGGGCCCCTGGCATGCCATGGGGCAGAGCACCGGCGGCGCGGCACTGCTGGCCTACCTGCAGTACAGCCGCTGGCAGCCGTTCGACAAAATCATGCTGCTGGCACCGCTGGTGCGCCCGGCGCGCTGGCATGTGCGCAAGTGGATGTTCTACCTGGGGCGCTTCTTTATGGTGGCCCCCAACCGCGGCTTCAATATCAATACCCACGATGCCGAGTTCGCCCGCCGCCAGGCCCACCGCGACCCGCTGCAGTCACCGGTGATGTCCATGCGCTGGCTGGCGGCCATGGTGGACTGGCTGAAGACCTTCCCCAAAACCGCAGTCAATGAGAAGCGCATCCTGGTGATCCAGGGCACCGGTGACGAGACCGTCTCCTGGCGCTACAACATGCGTGCCATCCGCTCGCGCTTCCCCAACAGCAAGCGGGTGATTATCCGCGGCGCGCGCCACCAGATGATCAACGAGACCCAGCCCTACCGGCACCAGATCCTCACGGCGCTGGACGACTGGTTAATGCAATAATCCACAGGGTATAGTCGGGCCGGTAAAATATTTCCGTTAACCCGCCGGGGAAAGGAGTTCCCATGTTGCATACCCTGCACCGCAGTTCCGCGGTGATCATCGCCCTCTTCGCCATTTTCCATATCGCCAACCACGGGTTTGCCGTGGCCGGTGTCGAAGCCCATATCCAGTTGATGGAGAACCTGCGCCAGGTGTACCGGTTGCTGCTGGTGGAGGCCCTGCTGATCGGCTGTGTGCTGTTCCAGGTGTGTTCCGGCCTGTATTTTGTCGCGCGGCGGTTTGGCCAGCGGCAGGATTTCTTCGACCGGTTACAGGCAATATCCGGTTGTTACCTGGCGTTTTTCCTGCTGGTACATGTGAGCGCGGTGCTGTTCGGGCGCACGGTGCTGGGGCTGGATACGAATTTCTTCTATGCCGCGGCGGGTATGCATGTGTTCCCCTACTCACTGTTCTTCCTGCCCTACTACTTCCTGGCGGTAGCGGCGATCTTCGCCCACCTGGCCTGCGCCGCCCACTGGCTGCTGCGCAATCGCATGGGGGCTGTGGCGCGGGACCGCCTGGGCTACGGCATGTGCGTGGCGGGGCTGCTGCTGTCGGCGGTGATCATCACCGCTTTTTCCGGTGGCTTCAGCGCGGTGGAAATCCCGGGGGAGTACCTGGCCACTTATGGCCAGGCCCAATAGGCTCGCAGCGTTGCCGCAGGAGTGGCCGCTGGCCGCGATCGGGGTGGCAGGATGCGCGAAGGTGTTTCCTGTGCGGGGTATCTCGGGGCTCCATCGGGCGGACACAAGGTCCGCCCCTACGGATATGGGATCCCGATGTGCTTATCCCGGCCGCGTGTCCTGTGGCAACGCGACCGTAGGAGCGGCCGCTGGCCGCGACCCGGATTTGCGGGATGCGTGGTGGGTCCGGGCTATCGCCCTGGACCCTGCCGGGCGGACACAGGGTCCCCCTACGAAAAGGGCGCGCTGTAGGAGCGGCCCATGGCCGCGATGCCCGTCAGATCGCCGCCTGCCGCAGCGCCCTGTCCCTGCGCCGCTGGGCCAGGGCATCGGTGGAGTAGAGGGCCAGGCCGAACCAGACGAAGGCGAAGGTCACCAGCTTGGTCTCGCTGAACGGCTCGCCGAACAGCTGGGTGGCGATCACCAGCATCAGCGTCGGCGCCAGGTATTGCAGGAAGCCAACCGTGGACAGGTTCAGCCGGCGCGCGGCGATATTGAACAGCAGCAGCGGCAGCAGGGTCACCGGGCCGGCGAGCAGCAGCAGGCCGTTCAGCTGCCAGTCGTTGTTGGCCATGTTGCTGCTGGGGCTGGTGCTCAGCACCAGGTAGGTCAGGGCAATGGGCAGCATAAACAGGGTTTCCATGGCCAGGCCGGTCAGGCTCTCCACCGGTGCGCGCTTGCGCACCAGGCCGTAAAAACCGAACGACAGCGCCAGGAACAGCGCCACCACCGGCAGCTCGCCGAACTGCCACAGCTCGTGCCCGATACCGATGGCCGCCAGGGCCACCGCCAGCCACTGCAGCGGTCGCAGCCGCTCGCCCATAAACAGCACACCCAGCAGCACGTTGATCAGCGGGTTGATGTAGTAGCCCAGGCTGGCGGACAGCAGGTGATTGCTGGTCACGGCCCAGATAAACACCAGCCAGTTGCTGCCGATCAGCAGGGTGGACAGCGCCAGGGTGGTCATGCGCTTGCGGTCGCGCAGGGTGGCCATGAAATCCGGCAGCTTGCCGATCACCGCCAGCACCACCATGGCCAGCACCAGCGCCCAGATACTGCGGTGGGCGAGGATCTCCGGGGCGGAGATGCCGTCCAGCAGCTTGAAGTACAGCGGGGCCACGCCCCACATCAGGAAGGCAGTAACACCGGCGAGCAGGCCGGCTGCGGCGGAATCTCTCTCTGGCACTGGGGGGATCTCTATTTTGGGCTCAGGGTGCAGTTCGAGCTCAGGGCTGCTTCTGGTGACCTGGCGCGGAAACACATCGGGGGGCGCGTCGGGAGGCGATTCTAACTCCCCTGCGCTGGCCGGGCCACCGGCAGGGCGCACACAAGGTGCGCCCCTACGGGGGCGGGCCCGGAGATGACGGTGTGGTTGGGCCTGAACGATGGGCCGTAGGGGCGGATCTTGTATCCGCCCTTTTCGTGCCAGCGGCCGGCAGGGCGCACACGAGGTGCGCCCCTACGGGGGCGGGCTCGGAGATGACGGTGTGGTTCGGTCTGAATGGTGGGCCGTAGGGGCGGATCTTGTATCCGCCCTTTCTTGCCTGCCTTGCCTGTGGCCCGCGACGGTTAAAACAGTACGCGGCAGCGCAGGGTGCCCTTGACGTTCTTGAGCTTCTCCAGTGCCAGGTCGGAGTACTCGGCATCCACGTCGATCACCACGTAACCCAGGGTCTCGTTGGTCTGCAGGAACTGGGCGGAGATGTTGATGGCGTTGTCCGAGAACACCTTGTTGATCGCGCTCAGCACGCCGGGCACGTTCTGGTGGATGTGCAGCAGGCGGTGGGCGCCGGCATGGCCGGGCAGTGCCACCTCGGGGAAGTTGACCGAGCTGGTGGTGGTGCCGTTGTCGGAGTAGAGCGCCAGCTTGTCCGACACCTCGATACCGATATTTTCCTGCGCCTCCATGGTGGAGCCGCCGATATGCGGGGTGAGCAGGGCATTGTCGACACCGCGCAGGGGCGACTGGAACTCGTCCTCATTACCGCGCGGCTCCACCGGGAATACGTCGATGGCGGCACCGGACAGGTGCCCGCTTTTCAGGGCTGCGGCCAGTGCATCGATATCCACCACGCTGCCGCGGGAGGCGTTCAGCAGGATGGCACCGGGCTTCATGCGCTCGATCTGCTCGGCGCCCATCATCATCTTGGTGGACGGCAGCTCCGGTACATGCAGGGACACCACGTCCGCCTGCGCCAGCAGCTCGTCCATGGAATTCACCTGGGTGGCGTTGCCCAGCGGCAGCTTGGTGACCACATCGAAGAAGATCACGCGCATGCCGATGGCCTCGGCCATCACCGACAGCTGCGAACCGATGGCACCGTAGCCGATAATACCCAGGGTCTTGCCGCGGGCCTCGAAGGAGCCCTTGGCGGATTTCTGCCAGCCGCCGCGGTGGCAGACGATGTTCTTCTCCGGGATGCCGCGCAGCATCAGGATGGCCTCGGCGATGATCAGCTCGGCCACGCTGCGGGTGTTGGAATAGGGTGCGTTGAATACCGCAATGCCCAGGTCGGTGGCGGCCTGCAGGTCCACCTGGTTGGTGCCGATGCAGAAACAGCCGATGGCGATCAGCTTGTGCGCGTTCTCCAGCACCTTGCGGGTCAGCTGCGTGCGCGAGCGGATACCCACGAGGTGGGCGTCGGCGATCTTCTCGATCAGCTCGTCTTCGGGCAGCGAGGTCTTGAGGTACTCCACATTGGTATAGCCGCGCGAGGCCAGCAGGTCGACAGCCGACTGGTGCACGCCCTCCAGCAACAGAATACGAATCTTGTCCTTTTGCAATGATGTTTGCGGAGCCATATACACTCTCTTGACTATGGGCAACGGGTTTGGAGATAGAATTTGCGAAACCGGGAATCCGGCGAGGGCGCGATCATACCACAAGCGGCCCGGAAAGCTTTATACGAAATATCCATCCTAACTATAGGCAAGAGGAATAGAAGATAGCTATGTACCAGCACCGGTTTACCTGCGGCTCGGAGACGGGACTAGCGCCCGGCAAGATCGTCTGTGTCGGGCGCAACTACGCCGCCCACGCCGCCGAGCTGGACAACGCCGTGCCGGAAGAGCCGCTGCTGTTCATCAAGCCGGCCACCGCGGCGGTGCCCTTCGAGGCGCCCATCCACCTGCCGCCGGGGCGCGGCAGCTGCCATTTCGAGGGGGAGCTGGCCCTGTTGGTGGGGGAAACCATCAGCAATGCCAACCCCGGCGACGTGCCCCCCGCCATCGCCGGCCTCGGCCTGGCGCTGGACCTGACCCTGCGCGACCTGCAGGCAGAGCTGAAGCAGCAGGGCCACCCCTGGGAAAAGGCCAAGGCGTTCGATGGCGCCTGCCCGCTGTCGCCGTTCGTGAAGCTGGACTGGCTTCCGGACTGGGACGGGCTCAGTTACTCCCTGTGGCTGAACGACGAGCTGCGCCAGCGGGGCAAGACCAACCATATGCTCACGCCCATCCTCGAGCTGGTGGCCTATATCAGCAGCTATTTCACCCTGCAGCCGGGGGATGTGGTGCTCACCGGCACACCGGCCGGCGTGGGCGCCCTGCTCAGTGGTGACCGGTTGGTGATGCAGCTGGAGGACGACTGGCTGCGGGTGGAGACCAGCGTTGCCTGAACCGGCCATTGCGGCCATGGGCCGCTCCTACAGGGTCCTTCTTTCGTAGGGGCGGGCCTCGTGTCCGCCCTGCGGGGGCATGGCGCGATACCCAGCTGGCGAGGATCGCGGCCAGCGGCCGCTCCTACGGTCGCATGGCCATAGGACGTCCGGCCGCGATAAGCACATCGGGATCCCGTATCCGTAGGGGCGGACCTTGTGTCCGCCCTGCGGGGTGCGGGGCACAATACCCCGTGCGGTAAACATCTCGCGCATCCTGCCAGCCGCGGATCGCGGCCAGCGGCCGCTCCTACGGAGTGGGGATGGGGTGTCGCAAAATGCACAGGTCCCGGGGGGCGCCGCGCGATCGCGGCCATGGGCCGCTCCTACAGGGTCCTTCCTTCGTAGGGGCGGACCTTGTGTCCGCCCTGCGGGGCCAGAGCAGCCATAAGCGGGGCTAATATTGTCCCCATCGTCCCGCGGCACTATGATGCCGCCGGCCGGGCAAACCTCCCGGCAACCATTCCAGCAGCATGGCCCACAAGGCAGCTGTGGACCAGCAGCCAATACCAGCAGGGAGACAAGGCGCGATGACCGACCTGAACCCGATTAACACCGTCCGTATCCTCACCACCGGCGGCACCATCGAGAAGAGTTACAGCGAGGAGGAGGGCACCCTCAAGAACCGCGCCTCCATTATCCGCGAAGGGCTGATCTCCAGCCTGCGCCTGCCCTACACCCACCTGGAGCTGGAGAGCGTGGTCAACAAGGACTCGCTGGATATGGACGACCGCGACCGGGCGCTGATCGCCGAGGCGGTGGAGCGCACCGCGCAGCAGGGCGACCCCATCGTGATCCTGCACGGCACCGACACCATGGCCGATACCGCCGAGTTCTGCTTCAAGAAGATGGGCCAGCCCCCGGTACCGGTGGTGTTCACCGGTGCCATGAAGCCCATGGGCTTTATCGATTCCGACGCCCGCCAGAACGTCACCGAGGCCCTGCTGGCCGCGCGCCTGATGGAGCCGGGTTTCTATATCGCCTTCCACAACCGCGTGTTCGCCGTGCCCGGCGTGCGCAAGAATCGTGAAGAGGGTACCTTCGAGGCGGTGGGCTGAAGCTCCCCCCTCCCTGAGTGGGGTAAATCCTGTATCCGCCGGGCCCGGGCGGATACAGGATCCGCCCCTGCGGGCACCTTACATAACTGAATCCCTTCCCCTCCCGGCCTCCTACACTCAATCTGTTCCCGAACCGTCTTCGCACGGCCGCCATTCGCGCGTTACAATACAAACCCTTTGAATTGTGATCACATTTTCAGTATAAACTGAATAATCATTCAACTTTTGCCCTTCGACAATCTGAGAGGTGCGCCATGTCAGAACAGAATAAGACCCCGGAAACCCTGCAGGAGTGGCTGGCCCTTGCGGACAGCCTCAAGATCGAGGGCCGCGCTTTCATCAACGGTGAGTATGTGGACGCCCTGTCCGGCGAGACCCGCCCCACCACCAGCCCGGCGGATGGCCGCGAGCTGGCGCAGGTGGCCAGCTGTGGTCCCGAGGACGCCGAGCTGGCGGTGAAGATCGCCCGCAAGACCTTCGAATCCGGCAGCTGGTCCGCCATGCCGCCGATGGAGCGCAAGAAGATCATGGTGCGTTTCGCCGAGCTGATTGAGCAGAACCGGGACGAAATCGCCCTGCTGGAGAGCCTGGACGCGGGCAAGCCGATCAGCGACACCATGAACGTGGACGTGCCCGGCGCGGTGACCACCATCCGCTGGAGCGGTGAGGCGGTCGACAAGATCTATGACGAAGTCGCGCCCACCGGCCCGGACGAGCTGGCCCTGATCCAGCGCATGCCACTGGGGGTGGTAGCCGCCATCGTGCCCTGGAACTTCCCGCTGTCCACCACCTGCTGGAAACTGGGCCCGGCGCTGGCCACCGGTAACAGCGTGATCCTGAAGCCCGCTTCCAACACCCCGCTCACCGCCATCAAGCTGGCCGGCCTGGCGAAGGAAGCCGGCATCCCGGACGGTGTGCTGAACGTACTGCCGGGGCCGGGCAGCAGCCTGGGCAAGGCCCTGAGCCTGCACATGGATATCGACTGCCTGACCTTCACCGGTTCCACCGAGGTGGGCAAGACCCTGACCGAGTACTCCGGCCAGTCGAACCTGAAGCGCACCTTCCTGGAGCTGGGCGGCAAGAGCCCCAATATCGTCTTCGCCGACGCCGATCTGGACAAGGCGGCCGAGGCCGCGGCGCTGGCGGTGTTCTATAACCAGGGTGAGACCTGCACCGCCGGTACCCGCCTGCTGGTGGAAAAATCCATCGCCGGCGAATTTATCGAGAAGGTGAAAAGGGCCAGCGCCCGCTTCAAGCCGGGCCATCCGCAGGACCCCAACACCGTGATGGGTGCGCTGATCGACCGTAACCAGTTCGACACCGTCGAGCACTACGTGGCCAAGGGCAAGGAAGAGGGCGCGCAGGTAGTCTGTGGCGGTGCCGCCGCGGCAGCCGTGGAAGGTGGCCACTACTACGAGCCGACGATCTTCAGCGGTGTCACCAACGAAATGACCGTGGCCCGCGAGGAAATCTTCGGCCCGGTACTGGTGGCGATCGAGTTCGAGACCGAGGAAGAGGCACTGCAGATCGCCAACGACTCCATCTACGGCCTGGCCGCCGGTGTCTGGACTCGCGACATCAGCCGCGCCCACCGGATGTCCCGCGACCTGCGTGTCGGTTCCGTGTGGGTAAACAACTACTTCGGCGGCGACATCACCGTGCCGTTCGGTGGCTTCAAGCAGTCCGGCAACGGCCGCGACAAGTCGCTGCACGCGCTGGATAAGTATTGCGAACTCAAATCCACCTGGATCGATATCTCCGGCTAAGCTGCCGGCGTAATCCGGAATAAGAGCAAGGGGCCGCATCTGCGGCCCCTTTTTTATGGTGTGAGCGGGCCGGCCTGTGGCAACCTGTGTGGAATACTCTCAATGGCGTAGGGTGCAATAAGCGCAGTGCATTGCACCGACGGAAGCTGATAAAAAGCTATGAAACTGGTATTCACGCACGAAAACCGCCTGCTGGTGGAACTGGCAAAGAGCAAGCTGGAAGTGGCCGGCATCGCCGTAGTCCTGAAAAACGAGTTCGCCCAGGGCGCCACCGGCGAGCTGGCGCCGCACCAGGCGTGGCTGGAGTTGTGGGTGGAGCGCGACCGGGATTACGAGCGGGCGGTGCAGTTATTGCGCGCCGACGAGCACGCGGGGGAGGAGTGGTCCTGTCCCGGTTGTGGTGAGCACAACGGCGCGGCATTTGATTACTGCTGGCATTGCGGCCATGTGCGACCGGCCGGGTAGTGAGACGGTTAGCGAAGTAGAGGTAAAGAAAAAATGGACCTGCTGGTAAATATCGACGTCGACGACCTGCCCGGTGCGGTGGATTTCTATACCCGCGCCCTTGGCCTGCAGGTGGGGCGCCGGTTCGGCAGTGATGGGGTCGAGCTGCTGGGTGCCAGTGCGCCCCTGTACCTGCTGGCGAAAGAAGCCGGGTCCGTGACCGCCGGCGGCGATGAGCGGTGTTACCGGCGCCACTGGACCCCGGTACACCTGGATATGGTGGTCGAGGACGTGGAAGCGGCGGTGGAGAAGGCGGTAGCCGCCGGTGCGAAACTTGAATCTTCGGTCAGGGTCAATAACTGGGGCGCGATCGCGGGCCTGGCGGATCCCTTCGGCCACGGCTTCTGCCTGCTGGAATTCCGCGGCCGCGGTTATGACGAGATCAGCGACTGACTGGCGGAAGCGGTTGCAGGTTCAGGCTGGATTCAGGGCCCGGGGGCGAATCTGTGTGCGGGCCCGGATCCGGACGGATAGATACAAGATCCGCCCGTACAGCCTCTTTGCCGGGCGGGGAACGCAATAGATGCCAGCGCCATACACCGTAGGGGCGAACCTTGTGTTCGCCCTCACCTCGGGCTTGGAACCGGCACGGGGCGGATACAAGATCCGCCCCTACGATCTGTTTCCCGAGCGGCCAACGCAATTCGCCCCCTTTTGACTGGACCAGGGAAGACCTAGTGACAGAGATGAAAACGCCGAACAGCGCTCCCGCTGCCGTACTCGGTGCCGGGATACTGGCAGGCCTGCTGGCGCTGGGCTGGTTTGCCGTGGAGGCGGTGGAGCGCTTCAAGGGTTACGAGCGCACGGTCACCGTAAAGGGCCTGGCGGAACGGGAGGTGCCGGCGGATATCGTGATCTGGCCGATCCAGTTCACCGCTGCCAGCAATGACCTGCAGGCGCTCTACCGGGATATCGCCGCCAGCAGCGAGCGCATCGAGAAATTCCTGGCGGAGCAGGGTATCGCCGCGCAGGCGGTTTCGGTTTCCCTGCCGGCGGTCACCGACAAGTCAGCGCAGAGATATGGTGGTAACCAGCCGGCGCCCTTCCGCTACACCGCGCTGCAGACAGTGACGGTCTACTCCGATGAGGTGGAGGCGGTACGGGCGGCCATGGACCAGCTGGCCCAGCTGGGACGCGAGGGCATAGCCTTCTCGCAGGGCAATCACCAGGGACAGACGGAATATATTTTCACCGGCCTGAACGATCTCAAGCCGGAAATGATCGAACAGGCCACGGTCGAGGCGAGACAGGTGGCACAGAAGTTCGCCGAGGACTCCGATAGCGTGCTGGGGAAGATCAAGCGCGCGTCGCAGGGACAGTTCAGTATCCGTGATCGCGACAAGAACAACCCGCATATCAAGAAGGTGCGGGTAGTGTCGACAATCGAGTATTACCTTTCCGACTGAGGACAGCAGTATGTACAGGATCATGATTGCAGCGGCCCTTGGCGCCGCAGTGGCCTTGAGCGCTTCCAGCGCCATGGCCAAGCCCAACAACGACCTGCCCCCGGGCCTGCAGAAAAAAGCCGAGCGCGGCGGCGAACTGCCCCCGGGCTGGAAGAAAAAGCTGCAGGTAGGCCATGTGCTGGAGCACGATATCTACAGCCATGCGGTGATCGTCAAGCCGGTGGATCGCCACGGCCTGGTGACGGTCAGCATCGAGGGCGAGATCGTGCGCCTGATGCATCACAGCCGTGAGATCGTCGAGATCCTCAGCCACTGACGATTTCCTCCCGGCGGGCGGTTGGCCCGCCGGGACCTGTCTCGCCCCGCCTTCAACAACCCTTCTCCTCCCTGTTAGCCTGCCCGCCCGGGTCACTGGTCTATAAAGTAAGATCTGTAACGACTGCCAACGCTGCTGACGGAGGTATTCATGACGATCAAGCGACACGGGCTGTCTGTGGGCCTGGAGCGCATCGACGACGACCTGTTCCTGTCCCTGCGGGTAAAGGGCAAGCTGACCCACAGGGACTACGAGGCTATGGTGCCGATCCTGGAGTCGGCGCTGGCCGAGGCCCGGCACCCGAAGATCAATGTGTTTTTCGACGCCACCGAATTGGAAGGCTGGGAGGCCCGTGCCGCCTGGGACGACCTCAAGCTGGGCCTCAGGCACGGGCGCCAGTTCCACAAGGTGGCGATGGTGGGCCACAAGCGCTGGCAGGAGCTGGCCACCAGGGTGGGTGCCTGGTTTATCGGTGGCGATGCGCGGTTCTTCGAGGATGAGGAGGAAGCCATGGCCTGGCTCGCATCGGATTGATGCAAGCCGGGGCTTGCCTGCCGTAGAATCAGCCGCTCAGAACAACAAGCAACGGCAAAAGGAAGTTTTGCATGTTCGAGTGGATGGCAAGCCCCGAGGCCTGGGTGGCACTGGCGACGCTGGCGGCGCTGGAAATCGTCCTGGGTATCGACAATATCATTTTCATTTCCATCCTGGTGGGGCGCCTGCCGGAACACCAGCGCGAGCCGGCACGGTTTATCGGCCTGACCCTGGCCATGGTCACCCGGCTGGCACTGCTGTTTTCCATCGTCTGGATCATGGGGCTGGTGGAGCCCTGGTTCAGTGTGCTGGGCCATGAGATATCCGGGCGCGACATCATCCTGGTGGGCGGTGGCCTGTTCCTGCTGTTCAAGGCGGTGCATGAAATCCACCACAGCCTCGAGGGCGTGGAGGGCAGCAGTGATGCCAGGGTAGTGTCGAGTTTCGGCATGGTGCTGGTGCAGATCGCCATCCTGGATATCGTCTTCTCACTGGATTCAGTGATTACCGCGGTGGGCCTGGTGGACCAGATATCCATCATGGCAATTGCGATTATCCTGGCGGTGATCGTGATGCTGGTGGCAGCCAAGCCCATTGGTGATTTCGTCGAGCGCCACCCGACAGTGAAGATGCTGGCCCTGTCCTTCCTGATCCTGGTGGGCTTCACCCTGATGCTGGAAGGCTTCGACGTGCATGTACCCAAGGGCTACATCTACTTTGCCATGGCGTTCTCGGTGGCGGTGGAGATGCTCAACCTGCGCCTGCGTAAGAAGCAGGGCAAGCCGGTGGAACTCCATAAACCGTATACCGAAGAGGACAAGGCCGCGTAGGGGCGGATCTTGTATCCGCCCTTCCAAAGTGCGGGATTCGGGCCCGGGCGAACACAAGGTTCGCCCCTACGGTGCATGATTTCCGGAGGGTGATTCGTCCTAGGGGCGGATCTTGTATCCGCCCATCCCCAGTGCGGGTATCGGGCCCGGGCGAACACAAGGTTCGCCCCTGCGGTGCATGATATCCGGAGAGTGATCCGTCGTAGGGGCGGATCTTGTATCCGCCCATCCCCAGTGCGGATATGGGGCCCGGGCGAACACAAGGTTCGCCCCTGCGGTGCATGATTTCCGGAGGGTGACCCGTCGTAGGGGCGGATCCTGTATCCGCCCTCCCAAAGTGCGGGATTCGGGCCCGGGCGAACACAAGGTTCGCCCCTACGGTACATGATTTCCGGAGAGTGATTCGTCGTAGGGGCGGATCTTGTATCCGCCCATCCCCAGTGCGGGATTCGGGCCCGGGCGAACACAAGGTTCGCCCCTACGGTACATGATTTCCGGAGGGTGACCCGTCGTAGGGGCGGATCCTGTATCCGCCCTCCCACAATGCGGGATTCGGGCCCGGGCGAACACAAGGTTCGCCCCTGCGGTACATGATTTCTGGAGGGTGACCCGTCGTAGGGGCGGATCTTGTATCCGCCCTCCCACCAGTCAGCAGGCTGTTCGCAACACCCCCCGATTCAGAGAAAATACAGCCCGGTATACACCAGCAGCGAGATGGCGATATAGCCGTGTTCCACCTTCCTGCGGCGGTCTTCATCCCGGCGTGCGCCGAGCAGGTCGATCACGCCCTGGCGCAGCAGGAAGGTGTACATCACGTAATAGGTGAACGGGACCGCGTGATACAGCGGGCTGACGTCGTCGAGCGAGCGGCCGGTGAAGCCGAGCAGCAGGTCCAGCTCGTTGTAGATGCCCCAGATGCCCAGGCCGGCATTGATAAACATCCAGCGGATGGCATCGCGCCCGAAGATGGCGTTATAAAAAAATATATAGACATACAGCCCGAACCCGCCGAACAGGAAGATACTGCTGAAAGAGGGATCGTCGCTGAAGTAGGCCTGGTAAAAAGGCACCGACCCGAACACGCCCATATGGACCAGGAAAAACGGGTAAAGGAACCCTTTCTGGGCCTGGTTGGTTTCGATATAGGGTTTTGCACCGGCCTCGCCACTACTCACGATTCTTTTTCTCCTTGTCTGTATGTTTTCCCGCATCCCGCGGGTCGGTTCCGCCCAGGGCTGCCCTGATGGCCGAAAGTTCCTCTTCACTGAGCGCCTCATAGCCGCGCAGGTAGGGCCAGCCGTAGCCCCAGCGAAAGCTGGTGGGCAGGAATGGTGAGCCGCCGACCCGCACGCCGGCCAGCATCAGGCCGGCGATTTCCGGCTCGCCCGCATCGGCCACACAGGCCTCAAGTTCCCGGTCCGCCTCCAGCCTTTCGCGATAGGTGCCGCCCCGCCAGTAGGCCAGGTCGTGAGCCCGGCAACAGTCCAGCCACAGGGTCTCTGCCTCGTGCGTGCCATCGGGGAACAGGCTGCAGCCGTCGGAAGTGAATGGCGCTATTTCTGTGCTTGCCCACACCGGCAGGGCGGTTAGGATCGACAGGCCCGCTGCCATTATGCCGGCCAGCCGTGTTGGTGATAGCGCAATCGGAAATTTCACGGTTTTCCTCCGGAGTTCGTATCCCCCGCGCGCCGAATCGCCAGGGCTGCGCCGATATGTTTTACGTCGTGGGTCCAGCGCGGCAGGATCAGCGACATCGACAGGGCCTCGAGCTGCGCGTAAAGGCCGATAACGATGGACAGCCACAGTGTCCAGTGTGGTTGTCCGCTGGTCATGACCAGGATGCCCGCCGGGATAATCGACAACCCGAACAGCTTCATGCTCCAGGCGTGATAACTGGCACGCTTGCCGAAGCGACGCCAGTCAATGATTGCCCGCATCGCATCGAGGGCCAACAGCGACAGGATGCCCGGCAGGTGGGCCAGCATAACCTGCGGTGCGGCAATACAGAAACAGCACAGGCAGGCCAGGGCATAGAACGTGTCGACCATGCTATCCGCGCGGCGGAGAGCGGGCGAGGCTGTACCCCAGCGACGTGCGAGCCGGCCATCGTAAATATCGGAGATGATCGCCATCGCGAACTGGCCCAGCCAGATGGAAGGCGGAAACTGTAACCAGGTGATAACAATTGATAGCGGTGCCAGCAGTCCCCTGAGGGCGACAAGGGCCCAGGGTAATATCGCCTGGTAGCCGGGCATGCCTGTCGAAGCCCGCGCAGTGGGTAAATCCAATAGCCTTCCTTGTATTTCTTCCCGGGAAGACTGTTTATATCAATGATGACCGTGAAGGGGAAAGTTCAACGTGGTGCGGGTGCCGTGCCAAGTTCATCGGAGACAATATCAATCACGCGCCGGTCCAGCGGCACCCAGCGATGCAATGCCACTGGCACTTCATAGGTATTACCCAGCGGCAGGAGCGCGCTGCGGTGTGGCAAAATGGTGGCGTCGTAGCGGGTCCAGATGGAAACCGGCTCGAGCGGTTCGAGGCTGTGTATTTCCCGGTTCAGGCGCGCCAGGAATTCACTGCCCACGCTCAGCTGGCGCCCGCCCCGGTAGGGCAGGCAGTTGGCCCAGACGCTGCCGAAGTGGGGGCTGGCGATGGAAATATACTTGTGGACCCGTTCCTGCCCGCCCAGTACCTGGATATAGTGCCGGGCGACAATGCCGCCCATGCTGAATCCTACCAGTGCACAGGTCTGGTCCGGCTCCACCAGTTCCTCCACCTGGCTCTTCAACTGGTGGGCGAGGAATTCCATTCCGTACCAGCCGGAATTGTATTGCAGGTGGATGTAATATGCGGAGAAGCCGGCACTGTCCAGCACTGCCTCCATGCGGTGCATGGACTTGCCGCGGTCGAAGATGCCCGGGATTAGCAATACCACCCTCCCCCTGTTGCTCATGGGCTGTCGACATCCTCGCGCATCTTGAGGTAGGACATATCTTCCAGGGTACGGTATACCCCCGCGATATTGAGCGGCAGCCATTCGTCATACATTTCCAGGTCCCGGAACTCCGGCAGGCGGATTTCCACCTGCAATGCCTGCAGGGACTTGCCGGCCAGCATGCCGTCGCGCACGGCGTCATAGAGCGCTTGCAGGTAGGTGAGGTAGCGCTGCACATCTTCGCGGTCGCCGGTCCCGGCATGCCCGCCGACAAATACGTCAAAGGGCTCGCCCGCCAGCACCTCACGGGTCGAGCGGATCATGCCGTGGATATCGTAGCCCGGCAGGTCCCGGTAAGGCATGCGGCCCACCACGATCCAGTCCACAACGAACAATACATTGGCGGGCATAAAGCGCATGCTCACCGAGCCGCGGCCATTATTGGGACCGTGATAGCGCAGCCTTACCTGGCCTTCGCCGAGGTTGACGGTCAGTCTCTCGCGGAATGTGATGTCCGGCAGGGCGGTGGGGACCCGGGTCCAGGCCAGGTCCTCCGCGGCATACTGGTGGGCAATGATGGTGGTGCCACCCCGGGCGAAGACTTCACCGCCCAGGGTGTGGTCCACATGATTATGGCTGTACGCCATATAGCGTACCGGCTTTTCGAAGCGCCGGCTTAATTCACCATGAAGCCATTGCGCGGCAGCGGCGGAAATCGGGTCGGCGAGGAAGATGCCCGCGTTGGTAACCATAAAGACGGAGCGGTAGCTGCCGGCAGTAAAACGGTAGACATTGGCCTTGACCGGATCGATACGGTATTCCGGCGCCTGCTGCGCAGCCCGTGCACTATCGTGGTCGAACAGCCCGAGCAGGAAAGCAACAAGGGAAAGCGCTAGCGCTGGCTTCATGGGGACCTGCCGCAATAAGGTGCATCGTAATCAGCGGTCACCATCGATAACATCGCGAAACTTGTCAACGATATTGCGCAGGTGGGTCCTGACGGTGGACTGCTTCTTTTTTGGTGCTTGTTTGGACCTGCGTGCGACCGGTTGCGCTGCATCGACCTTTCGCACTTGTTGCCGGTGCTGTTGCTGTTGCCTTTGCTGTCTCTGCTTGAGTTCGTCGCTGAGTGACAGGAGTACGTCATTCTCCGGCTGGATACTGAGACCGCTATCGACGTAGAAGTGGGCATTGCGTAAATCATTCTGGTCGATTTCCACCCTTGCCAGGCGGACAAATTCGTCGATTACCCGGGCGATCCCGGCATTGGCCCTGGCATTGTCCTGGTCGAGCGCCAGTGCCTGGCGGTAATAGTGCAGTGCATTGTTTCCTTCCGGCTGCTGCAACCGGCCGTCCTGCAATGCCTGTGCACCCTGCTTCAGGTAGCTATCCAGCTGTTTTTTCTCGGCGGTCTTGCGGCCCAGGATCGCTTCCAGGTTGGAGTTATCCAGTGCCAGCACCTGGCTGTAGTAATTACGCGCGTTATTACCTGCCGGTAACATAAAGCGCCCGGCGTCCATGCTGAGCTGCGCCTGTTCCAGCAGCCGCTCGATCTCACGCTCGGTTGGGGTTTTATAGAAAAAGCCGAAATATACAGTAAGCAGTAGCACGCAGCTTGCCACTGTCAGCAGTTTTGCCTTTTGTCCAGCGGGTCCGGCAAGCCTGCGCTGGCGGATAAAGGGCAGCGTTATATCAGTTTGTTGGCTATCGTCACCTTCCAGTACCCGGTCGATATCCGCAATCAATTCGCGGCAGGAGGGATAACGGTCCCGAGGGTCTTTCGCCAGCATCCGTTTCACCAGCGGCGCCAGGTAGTCAAACTCTTCCGGGAGTTCCGGTACCGGCAACTGGATATGGTTCAGTGCTGTACTGGTGTGGCTGTCGCCCTTGAACGGGTTTCGGCCCAGTAACAGCTCCAGCAACACCACACCCAGGCTGTAGATATCGGTGGTGATATCGAGTGGGTGACATTGCGCCTGTTCCGGACTGCTATAGGACGGACTTCCCAGGCTGAGGCCGCTCTGGGTAAGGTCCGAGTCACTCTCGACATTCTTGGCAATACCGAAATCTGTCAGCACCGCGGTGCCGTCCGCGCGGAAGAGAATGTTGGTGGGCTTTACGTCCCGGTGGATGATGCCATTGTCGTGGACAATGGATAGTCCCTCGGCCACCTGGCGGATCAGTGCGAGAATCGGTGCCGGACGTGTAAAGCGATCGACATTCTCGATTACATCGCCGTTGCCGACAAATTCCATGGCGATGTAGTAATCGCCGCTTTCCATGCTCGCAACATCGTAGATGGTAATGAGATGGGGGTTGTTGAGGCCGGCGATAAAACGAGCCTCATTGATAAAGCGCTGACCAAACTCGGCATCGGCGCAGTTGCGCAGCACTTTTATCGCTACCTTGCGATCCAGGGATTCCTGGGTGGCGAGATAAACAGACGCCATGCCGCCGTGGCCGATGGCGGCATGAATGGTGTAGCCGGGTATCTGAATATCGGGAGAATCCATATACGCCTGTTTTGCCTGTTATCCATACGAGGACCGCGGCCAGCGGGCATTGCCCGCCACAACTGCTTGCCAGCAGCGGGCGTATTCCCTGCCCGGCCTGGATATGCAACTGGCGTGAAACCTGGCTACGCCGTCTCTGCTGTGGGCAGGAGAGACTGTATGGAGAGTCAATCGGGAATAGCGTGCTGGCCGGGGAAGCCGATCCGGCCCGGCCATATCAAAGCTTGTATAACTAGATAGACGACGGGCTACGACTTTACAATCGCGGCAGGGATTCCCCGGAAAAAAGAGGCGTCGTCTATCTGGGCGTGGGAAGTGGAAGCTTATTTTTCATCCGGGTTCCGGTCCCGGGGCGGCAGGCCGTGATACCAGTCGCGGTAGGGGGTGTTCTTCACCATGTAGCGGTTATAGTCGGGTGCGCCGTCATGCCACCAGGCTGGCCCGCGCTCACCGAGCGCCACCTTGGCTGCATGCACACCCTCGCGGGCGGCTTTTTCCGCCACCTCGTTGGCTGCTTTCCTGGCGCGTCCCACGGCGGAGCGGTGGCGCATCAGTTCTCGGGTCAGTCGCTCGCGCTCGCCCTCCGTAAGCGCCGGGTTACTCATGCGCCACAGCCTGCCCCGGACCACAAAGTAGCGGCCATCGGGTGTTACCGGGTAGCGCATATTCCCTTCCGCTCCTCCTATTCCTGTTCGGTCCTGTAAACCTGCATACCGCGGGCACGGTAGTTATCCAGCGCACCCTCATGGTCCAGCGAGCAGGTATGCACCCATACGCGGCGGGTGTTGCCCCAGTCCCACGCCGACTGCAGGGCGTGGGACAGCAGGTAGCCGCCAAAGCCGCGGCCAATAAACCGTGGCGCCAGGCCAAAGTAGGCAATCTGTACATTGCCTTCCCACTGCTTTTCCAGCTCATAGTAGCCGGCAATGGACCCGCGGTAATACGCCACCCAGGTACGCAGGGCCTGGCGTTCCGCATATGCCTTCCACTCTGCATCTGGCAGCGAGAGCCGGTCCACCCATTGCCATGGCTCCCCCACCAGCTGGTAGAGGTAGCGGTTGAAGCGGAATTCCTTTTCCTCTGCCTCTACCACCTCCAGCCCCTCGGGTTTGGGCTTGCTTTTGAGGCTTTGCTGGTCGGTCATCTCCAGGTAGTAGGTGGTGACTGGTTCAATATTGCTCAAGGTTTTGCTCTGGTAAAAAAGTTGCAGTGCAGCCGGCCGGTAGCCTGGTTCCGGGTAGCCCGTGAGCCTGTCGATCAAGGCGGTTACGCCGGTGGATTGACAATAGGTTATGTCGCGTTCCGTAACCTCCATAATAGTGCGCTGAATCCACGGCTGCGCAGGGAGAGGAACAGGCCGATAGCGATTTCCACAAGGGTGACCAGCAAGGTGATCATTGTACTGGCATAACGATCCCCCAGCTGATGACGCTCGGCGGTGTAGTACCAGAGCCAGATACCATTGTCGACCAGGTCGGGAAGCGCCCAGGAAAGTATATAGACACCCAGGATACAAAATGCGACAGCGAGTATGTCGGTAGCGCGGTCGGAGAAACTGATGGGATGCGAACTTTCAAACGGCAGCAACTTTCCGGCGACAGACATCGGGAAACGCATGAATATTGCGCTGGCAGCAAAGATGATGGCCAGTTCTGTCACGGCCAGGTAGGCAATAGCCGTGGTATCCCCGAAGTTGCTCTGGTTCAACATTGCAAAGGTTGCGTGGTGGCTGGAAATCGACTTGAGACCAATGATGGCCAGCATAATGCCGCATATCCTGATGCCTACGGCCAACAGTTCGATTGGTTTCATGGTGACGGACTCCCCTGAATTGCCATCTTTCTTCTAGCCCGCTCGGCTGCCATTCGGGACCGGGGATTCGGGGATGGCCAGGCACGGGCTGAGGCCATCCTCATAACCGATGTCGAACAGCATACCCTGTGAGGTCTCCCCAGCCATCTCTCTTTCCGGGAGGTTTACCACGAACAGCGCCTGCCGGCCCGTGATCGCCTGCGGGTTGTCTCGCTCCTGGCGGATACCCGCGAGGATAGAGCGCTGGTGGTCGCCAAAGTCCACGGTAAGCTTCATCAGCTTGCGTGATTGCGCGATCTCCGCCACCTCCAGAATGGTGCCGACGCGGATATCGAGCTTATCCAGAACCTCTACTGTAACCATGTCTTTTACGGGGGCAGGTCTCAATGTGATCTCTCCCTTACGATAAAGTTTTTCGTATATGCCCGGCACTCAACTGAAACCGGGCGTTCCTGCGATTTGCGCTTGTACAGGTGAAGCGGGGCAGGTTGAATAACTGGTTTCACTTATGAGGGGTAAGAGTCACAGCGGCGCTTGAACCAGCCGGTACGGCGCTCATGGTTGACGGGGCAGTTGTCCTGGCAGTTCTCACCGAGGTCATCGATGCTTGTGGCGTCGGGGTAAGTGGCCACCACTTCCCCGTCGATCACGTGGCTGTAGCCCGGATTACTGCTGTCGATCCTGAAGTGGTTCTTTTTCTCACCGATCAGGATCATATTGCCTGCGAGCGCGTAAACATCGAAGCGCCACATGCCCCAGGATGTCCAGTCGTACATTATCAGGCATGTGGACATGCTTTTCAGTGGTTCCTGCTTTTCCTGAGCATATCCCGGCGCGGAAAAAACCAGGGCGATTATTATCATTTTTATTTTTTTCATATGGCGTCTGCGCGAAATCTTGCTTGGTCGTTCCCTGTGGCTTCAGGGGCTACTTAAAATACCATATCAGCCTTCAGTCATACATGACGAGGCCAGTTCACCAATTTTGGTCTTATTCGTATCGTCAGATTTTCCCAGGGCACCAATCACGGCATCCCTGTTGCGTGCCGGTTGGTTCTGGATCAATTTCCATTGTCCCTCTATCGATATCACCTCGATTTCCAGTCCGACCACAGCCGTCAACATCTTCTGGATATAGTCCTCCGGCGCATCACTGATTGACCAGGCCTCCTCACCGGAGCCTTCCTGTTGGGCCGTCAGCTTTTCGAGGGTCTCATGGGTCCAGGCGGGATCATGCACAAAGTGCATGTTGCCTCGTATGTGCACACTCACATAATTCCAGGTGGGAACTGCCCTGCCGTGTTTCTGTTTGGTTGGGTAAAGACTGGGAGAAATAACAGTTTGGGCCATTAAAAATCAGTAACACTTCGGCGCCATCGCAGGCTTCCCGTCACAGGTGGCTTGCCCTGGCGATATGCCCCTGCAGAACCAGATTGCGATCACGTTCGGCAATAACCAGTGGCAGGTGGAATGCCTCAACCCCTGCTCCGTTACCGGTGACCAGGGTCGCAAGTGGATACTCGGCAATAATTTGTTTGATTTTTTCCGGGTCGGCCTGCCTGAATGGCTTTGGTGTATACATCTGCTGGTTTCACAGTTGTGCTGGTAAAAGCGCCCCTGACTCCGGGCGCCAATTAGGAGTGTCTAAAGGTCACTCGCCCGGGTTGTCCCGGCTATGCACCCGGGACTTGAAAGAACTTGATGCTGAGCGGGTATTGCCATAGTTCGCCCTCACTGGCCTTGACAGCTGCGATTACCACAAAAATAACCTCGACTAGCAGCAGGACGAAAAAGCCCAGGATGCCGATGACAACAAAAACCAGGATAGAGCAGATCAGGGCGTAGATGATTAAGCTGATCATCCAGTTGAGGATCACCTTCCCATGGCGATCAATCTCGACAGACTGATCCTTGTTGGTGGCCCACATGATGATGGGCAGCGCAAACCCGGCGACTGGCAAAAAGAAGCCGGTCAGCTGGCTGAGGTGCATCAGCATCAGGAATGTATTTTTATCCATTCCCCATGGTCTTATTTCATTCATTCCTTATCCCTCTCATTTCTTACTGCTCTTTGAATGGCTAGTGATTGTTCAAAGCGGTTTTTTCCGGCGGGTTAATTAGTCATCGGTAGCCCTGAAGTTATAGCCAGGCCGGATTTTTGCTTTGTTCTTCTCAGCCAGCCGCTCAACTGCATTGGCATCATTGTTTATCAGCTGTTCGAGCGCTTTGACCAGCTGGCCGCGTGATACCGATACCCACCTGTTCTGCCCGACAGCCCCGCACATGAAAATCGTCGCAAGCGTAGCCAGGAAAATTGTAAGATTGTGCTGAACACCAAGCACCTCCAGGGCAATCAATATCACCAGTGCCGTGATTGAGAGTGCCTGTAGGCCGTAAATGGCAGCCTGCTCTTTTCTCGCTTTTATCAGTATGTTTATGGTGTCTTCGCTGATCATCTTGACATTCTCCCCTGGTCGAAAGGTGTCGCGGCATGAGGGCGGTTCGTTGCCTCTGGCCCTGTCAGGCTTTCGCTCTGGAAGTGCTGCTCCATAGCGGCCACTTTTCATATCAGGCATGCTTTACCGTATGTCATTCAAGTGGCGTAGATGGAGCGCCTGTCCTTTAAAATTAGCCGAAAGGCACTAGGTCCAGCTGCCGGCTGCAATAACCGGGTACCAGATTAGAGCGACATAAAGCAGCGGTGCGCCAATTGCCACCACTGTCAGTGACAGGCCAGCATGCGGATAGAAAACCCTTTCATTAAAAACGATATGACTATTCAAAAGCCCGGCAACGTTGGTCAGGGTGGCTTTAAGTCGCAGAAGCCTTTCCCTAAGCTGTAACATGGATTGTTTCAGGTAGAGCAGTAAAAAGCCAATGGCGAACTCCGCACCCGCCAGCTCCGCAAGCATCACCACTTCGACAGCAAATGGCGCAATCAGGATAACGATTGACCAGAATAGAATCGCTCTTATTTGATGTCTGCCGGGCTTTATTTTCATGGCTTCCCTGTGCTGGTTTCCTGGATCAAATGTCGCTGGGCTACTGGCCGCGCCCGGAGTAATCCCGGCGGCGCGTTATGTGGACAGTGCTATGTGCCGGCTTCCCCATTAAGCAGCTGGTACCCGGCATAGGAGGCAGCAATGACCAGAATCCAGAACAGGATGCTGAGTACAACAACCAGGAAACCGTCTGGCTGCCTGCCAGGTTTCGTAAACGGTTTACATAACCAGTAGCCGGGCACCTGGAACAGGATTTCAGCCGCTATCGAAAATACAATTTCAAACAGGAACCGGCCCAATACCCGGAATATTCCTGTGAATACCTCTTCCATGAAGCTCCTCTCATTGCTCGGCAGGTTTTACCTGCCTGTCTCAGGCATGGTCATATCCCGGTTAATGGCAGTGTCGGGATGTGACTGTTTTCTTCCGTATGGACCCTATTTAACCACGCCGGATCGGTGTAATCCCGTGTAATTTCTGCGGGCTCAGTCAGCCGGTAATTACCAGCGCCTTTAGAAACAACAGTACCGCCGGATGGTCGGCGGCGGTGCGCTTGAAGGTGGCGGCGTTCTGGATTTCGTATTGGAACTGGTCCGGGCGCAGGGCGATAAGCTCGCCGTCCTGCTGGTGGCGCCTTGCCAGGTAGGAGGGAAGGAAGCCGATGAACTTTCCTGACTGGATCATGGCCAGGCGCGCTGCCATATGGTTGGCGGTGCTCTTGTTGGGAAACAGGCGATACAGGTGGGCGGCGCCGGAGAGCACCGCGTGGCTGGGGGCCGCCAGTTCCTGCTGGGTCAGTAACTCCTCACTAACATTGGGTTCTGAGGCCAGCGGGTGGCTGCGGTGACAGTAGAGTAGTGACTGGTGGTTGAACAGGGGGCGGTAATCCAGGCCCGGACGCCTGGTGTGCAGTGGGTTGATACCCACGTCCGCGCGACCGGCAAGGATTTCCAGCTCCAGTTCCTGTGGCGCGGCCAATTGCAGGTCCAGTTGCAGCTGGGGCGCACGTTCGCGGATGCCGGCCAGGGTGGCAGGCAGGTCCAGCTGGGGAATCTCCAGCGCGTCGTCCGGCAGTACGATGCGCAGGCTGCCGGTAAGCTGGGACTGGATGGCGTTGACCTGGCTCTTGAAGGCGGCCAGGTGGCCGTCCAGTTCGCCGATTGCCTGGTACAGGGCCTCGCCATCCGGGGTCAGCTTGAAGTCTGCGCGGCCTCGGGAGCGCAGGCACAGTTGCATGCCCAGGCGGGTCTCCAGGTCGGTGAGGTGCAGGCTGATGGTGGAGCGGCTGATGTTGAGTGCCACCTCTGCCGGGGCCAGTCCGCCCGCGCGCACCACCTCGCGGAAGACCCGCAGCAGCCGCAGGTCCATATCAGTGACTCGCCCACCCAGTGCCTTCTTGCCGCTCATCAGGTTATCCACTCTCGTTGAAAGACGGGTTTCCCGCCATGTCCGCGGGGCCCTGATGCGGGGAAACACCAGGGTAGGCGGCAGAATAGACCAAAGTTTGACGGGGGTAAATTTTAGTTGGAGAAAATACACTATGCGTCCTCTCGGCCCCCGTCCAGAATTCCGGGTATCTGCCCAAAGTCCACTAGATGCAAGGAGTCCGATAGTGCAGCTGGCAAAACCGGAATTGTTGAAGACACAGAACTATATCAATGGCCAGTGGCGGGATGCCGCCTCCTCTATCGAGGTGCGCGATCCGGCCAATGGGACGCTGCTGGCGGAGATCGCCGACGGCTCCGCGACGGACGCCGGGGCGGCGGTGGCTGCGGCCCATACCGCTTTGCCGGCCTGGCGCGAGAAGACCGCGGCCGAGCGCGCGGCGGTGCTGAAGCGCTGGCACCAGCTGATCATGGACAATGCCGATGACCTGGCCCGCATCCTCACCCTGGAGCAGGGCAAGCCACTGGCGGAGGCGAAGGGCGAGATCGCCTATGGCGCGTCCTATATCGAGTGGTATGCGGAGGAGTGCCGCCGCGCCTACGGCCAGACCATCCCCACCCACAATCCGGCCATGCGCCTGCAGACCATCCGCCAGCCCGTGGGCGTCGTGACCTGCATCACGCCGTGGAACTTCCCCAATGCGATGATCACCCGCAAGGCGGCACCGGCACTGGCAGCCGGCTGTACCGTGGTGATCAAGCCGGCCTCCGAGACGCCGCTGTCTGCGCTGGCCCTGTGCCAGCTGGCGGAGGAGGCGGGCCTGCCGGCGGGCACCATCAATATGGTGGTGGGATCCGACGCCCCGGCCATTGGCAGGGTATTGACCGAGGATGAGCGGGTGGCCAAATTCACCTTTACCGGCTCCACCGCCGTGGGCAAGATCCTGATGGCCCAGTGCGCCACCGGTGTGAAAAAGATGTCCATGGAGCTGGGCGGTAATGCGCCGTTTATCGTCTTCGATGACGCCGACCTGGACACCGCGGTCAGCGCCTGTGTGGCCACCAAGATGCGCAATGCCGGCCAGACCTGCGTGTCCACCAACCGCATCTACGTACACGAGTCGGTACACGACGAGTTTGTGGAAAAACTGCGGGCAAAGGTGGCGGAACTGCAGGTAGGCCATGGCACTGACGAGGGAGTTACCGTGGGTCCGTTGATTCACCGCCGCGCTGTCGAGCGGGTGGCGCAGCTGGTGCAGGACTCGGTCGACGCGGGTGCCACCATCGAACTGGGTGGCGACTTCCTGCCGGCGGGCGAGAACTACTATGCGCCCACGGTGATTTCGGGCGTAACCGATGACATGCGTATCGCACAGGAGGAGATCTTCGGCCCGCTGGCACCGGTGCAGAAATTCACCGACGAGGACGATGTAATCCGCCGTGCCAACAATACCCCCTACGGCCTGGCGGCTTATGTGATGAGTGAAAACATCCGCCGCGCCAACCGGGTGGTGGAAGCGCTGGAATACGGTATGGTGGCCTGTAACACGGGCGTATTCTCCACCACCGTGGCGCCTTTCGGCGGCAGCAAGGAATCCGGCATTGGCCGCGAGGGCGGTGTCGAGGGTATGGCGGAATTTTACGAAACCAAGTACTGCTGCTTTGGCGCCTGATATTGAACGACACGCAGGAGCGGCCAGCGGCCGCTCCTGCGGGACTGAAACAAATGTATGTGATCGGCCATAATGACGGTCACGGCACAGAGAGATAACACAAAGGGAAAACCCGGAGTAAAGACTATGTCCGAAATGAACAGTGATGCATTCTGGATGCCATTCACCCCGAATCGCTCCTTCAAGGCGGCGCCGCGTATTGTCGAGCGCGCCGAGGGTATTTACCTGATGGAGAAGGATGGCCGCCAGATTATCGACGCGACCGCCGGCCTGTGGTGTTCCAACGCGGGCCACTGCCGCACCGAGATTGCCGACGCGATCCACCAGCAGGCGAAGAAGCTGGATTACAGCTCCATCTTCAACTTCGGCCACGAACTGAGTTTTGAATATGCCAACCGGCTGGTGCAGTACACGCCGGACGGACTCAACCGGGTATTCTTCGGCAATTCCGGTTCCGAGGCTGTGGAGAGTGCCCTGAAGATTGCGCTGCAGTACCAGCGCGCCCGCGGCAAGGGTACCCGCACCATGTTTATTGGTCGCGAGAAGGGTTACCACGGGGTGAACTTCGGCGGCATTTCCGTGGGCGGTATCGCACCCAACTACCAGAGTTTTGGCCAGCCGGTGAAGGCCAACCATATGCGCCATACCCTGGATATCGAGCGCAATGCCTTCAGTCGCGGCCTGCCGGAGCACGGCGTGGAACTGGCGGAGGACCTGGAGCGGCTGGTGGCCTTCCACGGCGCCGACCAGATCGCCGCGGTGATTGTCGAGCCCTTCTCCGGCGCCGGCGGTGTGGTGCTGCCGCCCAAGGGCTACCTGAAGCGCATCCGCGAGATCTGCGACCAGCACGACCTGCTGCTGATTTTCGATGAGGTGATCTCCGGCTGGGGCCGCACCGGTTCCGCGTTTGCGTCCATTGAGTGGGACGTGACCCCGGACATGATTACCTCGGCCAAGGGCATTACCAATGCCGCCGTACCGCTGGGTGCGGTGTTCGTGCACGACCATATCTACAACACAGTGATGAACGCCGCCCCCGAGGGCATGGTGGAGTTCTTCCACGGCTACACCTATTCCGCCCACCCGGTGGCCTGTGCCGCGGGCATGGCGACCCTGGATATCTACGAGCGCGAGGGCCTGCTGACCCGCGCCTCGGGCGATATCGGCAAACACTGGGAAAATGCCCTGCACAGCCTGGCGGACCTGGACAATGTGATCGATGTGCGCAACTACGGCCTGGTGGGCGCGATCGAGCTGCGCGCGCCGGCGGAGCTCAAGGGCAAGTTCGGCGGCAAGGCTTCCATGGCGGCCTGGGATGCGGGTGTGATGGCGCGCGGCATCGGCGATGCCCTGTGCATGTCCCCGCCCCTGATCATCGAGGAGCACCAGATCGACACCATCGTCGAGAAACTGCGCGGTGTGATCCAGTCCCTGGCGTAACGGCCAACGGGCTTTTGGCGACAGGCGGGCTTTGCCCGCTTCCTGTCGCCATTGCCTACACTGAAAGAGGGCCTGTTAGCAGGCCCTTAATGCGGCCCGGTGTCGCGATCCAGGCGTTTGCAGAGTCGGCTGGTGATCGCGATTCCCGGGCCGCGCCTGTGTCCGGTTGTCCCGGGCAGTTTCCTGTCCCCATCCTCTTTATCACGATAGCCGCTCCCCGGTCACTTTGGACAGATATGCTCCCGCACTACAATCTGTGAGTATCAATGTCCCAGAGGGAGACCATTCCATGGACTATGAAACCACTACCATGGCCACACGCCCGGTACTGCGGGTACTCACCGAGAACTGGTGGGTGCTGCTCCTGCGCGGGGTCTGCGCGGTGCTCTTCGGTATCCTCGCCTTTATCTGGCCGGGGCTGTCACTGCTGACTCTGGTGATCCTGTTCGGGGCCTTTGTCTTCGCCGACGGTTTCCTCGCGTTGGTGGCGGCGGTGCTGGGACGGCATGAATCCACGCCCCTGTGGTGGCTGATCATTGCCGGGCTGGTGAGTGTTGCGGCGGGTATCGCGACCTTTATCTATCCGCAGGTGACCGGACTGGTGCTGATGATCTTTATTGGCAGCTGGGCACTGGTGCGCGGGGTATTCGAGGTAATCGGGGCCATCCGCCTGCGCCAGGAAATACAGCAGGAATGGTTGCTGATCGCCTCCGGCCTGTTGTCGGTGATTTTTGGAATTGCGGTACTGGTGAGTCCCGGTGCGGGGGCGCTGGCACTGCTGTGGGTAATTGCTGGCTATGCCATTGCCTTCGGCCTGCTGGAGATCTGGCTGGCGCTCCGGTTGCGCAAATATGGCCGGGCGGCGGCCTGACGGCAAGATGCCGGAAACCGGTGCTGGCGACAGGACCCCGAAGCGCCTGGATCAGTCCCGGCGATTGAAGCGGTGCCAGCGTCTTGCGCGCTGGCTGCCAAACGGATGCACGACTGCGCCCGGGCCGGTTTTACGGCCGCAGGCGGCGTAGGGGTTAGTGCGGGAGTCCCTGCCGGTGCCGAAGAAATGCTGTACCGCCTGCTCGGCTTCCGCGCGGCATGGGTAGGGGCCGAAGCACCGCCCACCGCGTACCTGGAAATACCAGTCGTCCCCGAGCTTGTAGAAACGGTCCGATCGCGGCGGGATGCCGCGGCCGGTTTCACCGGCGCGATGCTGGTGCATGTCGACCCTCCTGGAAACCGACCGCTACCCTGCGCCGGTTTCAGACTGCCTGAGGTACTGCTGCCAGGCGCTGGCTAGCGCCCGGCTTTGGCTACCCTCGGTTCCTGCTCGCGGTAGCGCACCGCGTAGAGATTCAGGCCCTTGAGGACATTCAGGGCCTCGAAAATCTGGTTGTCGTCCGCATACCACAGTTCGCGGCCGGCCTTCTCGCGCTGGCGATCGGCCGCTGTGCGGTCCTCGCCACCGTTGCCGTTACCCAGGTGGCCCGCCAGGTCCGCCTCGGTGGTGCGCGCGGGGCCCTCCATGCGCGTCACCTTGACCCGCTCGACGACAATATCCGGTGTAATGCCCTGGGCCTGGATGGAGCGGCCATTGGGGGTGAAGTAGAGCGCGGTGGTGAGTTTGATCGCGCGCTCATTGTTGATCGGGATCACGGTCTGCACCGAGCCCTTGCCGAAGCTGTCTGTGCCCATGACCACCGCGCGGCGATGATCCTGCAGCGCGCCGGCGACAATCTCTGCGGCAGAGGCGGAGCCGTCGTTGATCAGCACTACCAGCGGCACACCGTCGGTGAGGTCGCCGGGTTCTGCGGAGTAACTCAGGTTGGCGGATTCGCTGCGACCCTCGGTGTAGACCACCAGCCCTTCCTCGAGGAAGGCATCGGCCACTTCCACGGATGACTGCAGCACCCCGCCGGGATTATTGCGCAGGTCCAGCACCAGTCCTTTCAGTTTACCCTTGTCCTGCAGCTTGCGGATTTCCCGCATCACATCGGTGCCGGTGTCCAGCTGGAACTGGCTGATGCGCAGGTAACCGTAACCCTCGTCCAGCACTTTGCTGCGGACACTGCGCACGCGCACGGTATCGCGCTTGAGGGTGACATCGAAGGGTTGCTTGTAGCCCTTGCGGGCAATGGTCAGGGTCACGGAGCTGCCCCGCGGTCCACGCATACGCTCGACTGCCTCATCCAGGCTCAGTCCCTTGAGGGACTTGCCGGCGAGGCGCAATATCACGTCGCCGGCCTTGAGCCCGGCGCGCGCCGCTGGTGTGTCGTCCATGGGAGTGATTACGGTGATATGCTCGTTCTCGATCCCCACCTCGATACCCAGGCCGGCAAACTCGCCGGTGGTATTGGCCTGCAGGTCGTCAAACGATTCGCGGTCGAGGTAGGACGAGTGTGGGTCCAGGCCCTGGAGCATGCCGCGAATGGCATATTCCAGCAGGGTGCTGTCATCCACTTCCTCGATATATCCCTGGCGTATCTGTTCGAACACCTTGGCAAAGCTGCGCAGGTCTTCCAGGGGCAGGCGTGTAGTGGCGGAGGGTATCACCTGTTCGGCCGGGTCCCCCTCGCTGAGCCCCATCAGAGGCAGGGCGGTGAGAGCGGCTGCGCCCAGGAAGGTGGTCAGCGCCTTGGGTTTGAACATAACGTCGGGACCTCTGCCTTATTGCTCGCTTCTTTGCAAAAGTGTAGACCGCGGCGGCTGGCAGAGTTTTCAAGTTGGCGCGACACTCAACCGTGTGCAAAAACGGAGTGCCACTTGCTGACACGGGCGCCGAAAGCGGTTCGATGCAGCGGCCCGCTTTCTGCCCCGCCCTGAAGCGCGCTTTTCATTGCCTTTTTGCCGGGCTCAGGAAAGCGCGGTTATCGCGATGATAGACAAAAAGTGCGCGCGTCATCGAAAGCCCGGTGGGGCCCTGCGGCTGGACTTTCCAGTCTGTGTTATTCATGTATTCACCGCTGCGCCGCCGGGCCGGCACACGGGATTCGATCCGCGACACGGTTATGTTTTCGGCGGGAAGTCACCGGATCAGGTTGTTATCGGGGTATGCGAATCCCGGCCCGCGCCGGGATGGGGAAACTGGCTGGTGGTGCGGCAGGCTAACGGCGGGGCAGGGAGGACTCTGCGGGGATAATTATCCCCGGCACCAAACCGTGGGGTCCTGCGGTTTGCCGCGGTGGCGGATTTCGAAATAGACGCCGCTGTATTCCAGCCCGCCGCTGTTGCCCACCCGTGCAATGGTCTCACCGCGCTCCACCCACTCGCCCAGGCTGCGGGTTAGCGACTGGTTATGGGCGTAAAGGCTCATGTAGCCGTCGCCGTGATCGAGGATCACCAGCATGCCCTGGCCGCGCAGGTAATCGGAAAAGACCACGCGGCCGCGGTGAATCGCCCGTACCGGTGTGCCCTCGCCGGCGCGGATGGTAACGCCCTTCCAGGTGATGCCATTGTTGCGGCGCTGGCCAAAGGCGTTGGCGCGGCGGCCCTGGGCCGGCCACTGCATGCGGCCGCGCTGTTTGGCAAAGGGCATCTGGTCCTCGGGGTTGACCAGTGCCGCGATGGCCCGGCCCACTTCATCCACCAGCCGCTGCAGGCGGCTGCGGTCACCCTGCAACTGTTTCAGTTCACCACTCTTGTCGGCCAGTCGCGCGGCCAGCTTGTCGAGCGTCGCCTGGCGCGAGCGCTGCGCACTGACCAGCTGTTGCTCGCGGTCTTCCAGTTGCTTTCGCTCTGCGTCAAGCGTGTCACGCTCGTGCCGAATACTGGTGCTGACGGTGTCGAGATTGGTGAGGGTTTCGAGGTAGTCGTCGATAACGCGGCTGCGTTCTTGGAGGAAGTATTCGTGGTAGCGGAGCTGGCGGGCGATGTGCTGCGGGTCTTGCTGGTTGAGGAGCAGCTTGACCTGCTCCTGTCTGCCGAGTCGGTAAGCGGCGGCGACTTCCTGCTCGACCCGCCGCTGCATACTTCGTCGCGATTCTTCCAGCTGCTGCTGTTCTTCCTTCAATTCCTTCAGCTTGTCGGTGCGACTGCGCATGTCGTTCTTGATCTTGTCGATGCGCTTGTGCAGTTCGGAAATATCGCGCTCGTTACGCTCCAGGTCCTTGAGCAACTGGTCGCGCTCGCTGCGGACCTGGTTCAGCTCTTCCTGCAGCGACTCGATACGTTGCTTGATTTCCCGCAGCCGCTCCTGCTGTTCCTGCTCGCTCTGGGCGAACGCCGGCAGTGCCAGCAGGGTGGCGAAAACAATTACCAGTAACTTCATGCTTTGAATTGCACCAGGTTTTTTCCAGTCATTTCTTCCGGCTGCTGCAGCCCCATCAGGGCCAGCATGGTCGGGGCCACGTCCGCCAGGCTGCCGCCGTCGCGCAGGCTGACATCGCGCTTGCCGACGTAGACGAAGGGCACCGGCAGGGTCGAGTGCTGGGTGCTGACCTGGCCGGAGCCGGCGTCGAACATTTCCTCGACATTGCCGTGGTCGGCGGTGATCAGTACCTCGCCCCCGGCGGCCAGTGCCGCATCCACCACGCGGCTAACGCAGGTGTCCAGGGCCTCGACAGCCTTGACTGCCGCCTCGAACACGCCGGTATGGCCCACCATGTCGCCGTTGGCGTAGTTGCAGATGATCGCATCGTAGTCGCCACTGTCGATGGCTGCCACCAGCTTGTCGGTGACTTCCGGCGCGCTCATCTCCGGCTGCAGGTCATAGGTAGCGACATTCGGTGACTTGATCAGTTCCCGTACCTCGCCCTCGTACGGTTCCTCGCGGCCACCGCTGAAGAAGAATGTGACGTGGGCGTACTTTTCCGTCTCGGCAATACGCAGCTGGCGCTTGCCCTGCGCGGCCAGGTACTCGCCAAACGAATTGACCAGCTTTTCCGGCGGGAAGGCACAGCTGGCCTGGATGTCGGCCGCGTACTCGGTGGTCATGACGAAGTCTGCCAGCCTGGGCGTGGACTGGCGCTCGAAGCCGTCAAAATCCGCCTCGGTGAATGCGCGCGTCAGCTGGCGCGCGCGGTCGGGGCGGAAGTTCATGAATACCAGTGCGTCGCCGTCGGCAATCGGCGCGGCATCGCCCACCAGGGTGGGGGCTACGAACTCGTCGTTCTCGCCGCGCTCATAGGCGGCATCCAGGCCCGCCATGGCGTCCGGGGCACTGTGCGCGGCCACGCCCAGGGTGAGCATGTCGTACACGGACTGGGTGCGGTCCCAGCGCTGGTCGCGGTCCATGGCGAAGTAGCGCCCGGCCAGGGTGGCAATGCGGGCGTTGCCCACCGAGTCGCAGACCTGCGTGAGGCGCTCCAGCGAGGGCCTGGCGCTGCGCGGCGGGGTATCGCGGCCGTCGAGGAAGGCGTGCAGGTAAATCCGTTTGGCGCCGCGCTGGGCTGCCAGGGTCACCATGGCCACGATGTGGTCCTCGTGGCTGTGCACGCCGCCCTCGGACAACAGGCCCATGATGTGCACGGCGCCGTCGTTGGCGATCGCCTTGTCCACGGCTGCGGTGTAGGCCGGGTTGCGGAAGAAGTCGCCGTCCTCGATCGCCTTGTTGATGCGGGTGAAGTTCTGGTACACGACCCGGCCGGCCCCGAGGGTCATATGGCCCACTTCCGAGTTGCCCATCTGGCCTTCCGGCAGGCCCACTGCCATGCCCGAGGTCTGGATCAGGGTTTTCGGCTGTTCGGCCCAGATCCGATCCCATACCGGGGAGTTCGCCGCAGAAATGGCGTTGTGCTCAGTGGTGTCACTGTGGCCGAAGCCGTCCAGGATCAGCAGGACCAGGGGACGATGGGTCGAGGGCATGGTGTGCGGGTTCCTGTAGTTTGTTGGTCGAACGAGATAAGGACGCGGATTTTAACCTGTTTGGCGGCCCGGGGTCAGGTATTGCATCCCGAAGATCTGGTTAAGATTTACTCACAATGGTGTATACTCCCGCCCTCTCCGGTCCCACGGGGCCGGAGCCGGATATTCGGTGCCGGCGCCATGGCGCCGGCGGGACGAGCAAAAACAAGACAAGAAGATAGGGGGACGAATTGGACTTCTTCGTCTTTATGAGTGAGCAGTGGCTGCTGGTCAGCCTGCTGGTGATCCTGTTATACGCGTTTGCCTTCAGCGAGCGCTTCCGGGCCGGCACGCCGGCCTCGGTGCACGAAGTGACCCGATTGATCAACGTGGATGGCGCACAGGTGCTGGATGTGCGCGATAAGGCTGAGTTCCGTGCCGGACATATCGTCGATGCGCTGAATATCCCCCATAGTGAAGTGGCGGACCGCATCGGCGAGCTGGAGAAGCTCAAGGACAAGCCGCTGATCGTGGCGGACAAGATCGGCCAGCATGCGGGCGCCGTGGGGCGCCAGCTGAAAGCGCGCGGCTTCCAGGTGCGTCGCCTGCAGGGCGGTATGTCCGAGTGGAGCAACCAGAACCTGCCGCTGGTCAAGGGCTAGTGGCACGGCGCCCCGGTGCGTCGATCGACTGAGTGGTACCCGACATGCAAGAAGTAACCATCTACACCACCCGCTTCTGTCCTTTCTGTGTGCGCGCCAAGTACCTGCTGGATCGCAAGCAGGTGCCCTACCGCGAGATTCCCGTGGACGGCAACCCGCAGAAGCGCGCCGAGATGACCGCCCGGGCCGGTGCCCGGACGGTGCCGCAGATCTGGGTCGGTGACGAGCATGTGGGTGGCTGTGACGAGCTGATGGCTGCGGAGCGCAGCGGCGAGCTGGACCGGTTGCTGCGGGCCTGAGGGGCATCACCCGCTCACCTGCGCCTGCTAGCGTCAGCGGATGGCTGGCAGCGGATCATCCAGGTGCCGGTTCCGCCCCTGGCGGGATTGTCACCCCGAACGTCAATTTATGGCCTTGAAATGGCATTCGCAGGCCCCATTGAAAGACCCATACAAGGAGTCTTTCTCAGGGAAGGCATAGAGATAAACCATTGAGCATAAAGAACAGGCAGTGACATGGCTGAAGAACAAAACGGCGCAGCGGCAAACGCAGAGGCTTCCAACGTACAATTCCAGATGCAGCGCATCTACCTGAAGGACCTGTCCTTCGAGACCCCGATGGGGGCTGAGGTTTTCAAGAAACAGTGGAAACCGCAGGTTAACCAGGAACTGAACACCAAGACCGCCAAGATCGAAGACGATCTGTACGAAGTGGCGCTGACCCTGACGATCACCGTCAAGCTGGAAGACGAGACCGCCTTCCTGGTGGAAGTACAGCAGGCCGGCCTGTTCGGCATCACCGGGCTGGAAGGCCAGCAGCTGGCACAGGCACTGAACACTGCCTGCCCGCAGATCCTCTTCCCGTACGCCCGCGAAGTGGTCGACAACGTGGTTACCAAGGGTTCCTTCCCGGCCCTGATGCTGCCGCCGATCAACTTCGACGCGCTGTTCTCTGCCGCCATGCAGCAGGCGCAGCAGCAGGCAGAGCAGGGTTCCGAGGAAAAAGCGGAAGCCTGATAGGCGGAAACTTCCCGCCCAGCGAAAAGGCCCCAACCGGGGCCTTTTTTCGTTTTGGGTTGCCACCGGCTTGCCGGGCCGCCAGAGAGTGGTAGTCTGGCGGCAATTGCCCCGGGGAGATAAGGATGGACTGGGATTTACCACGGCCGTTTGTCTGGCCGGTCACGGTGGAGGCCGTGCATGTCGATGGCCTGCACCACGCCAACAATGCGGAGTACGTCCGCTGGTGCGAGCGCGCCGGCTGGAACCACAGTGTGGAACTGGGGCTGGATGTCACTCATTACCAGGCTCTCGACCGGGGAATGGCAATTCGTCACGCCGAGTACGACTATATACTGGCGGCGAGGGAGGGCGACGAGCTGCTGTTTGGCACCTGGCTGACCAGGGTGGACGGGCGACTCAATATGACCCGTCGCTTCCAGGTGTTCCGCGCTGCCGACAGCGCGCTGGTCCTGCGGGCCCAGTGGCAGATGGTGTGCATTGAATTGTCCTCGGGCCGGCCGCGGCGCATGCCGGCGGAGTTCCGTGAGATCTATACCCCGGCGGTGGTGACTGACGAGTAGGGCGCCTCCCCGATGTAATAACCGATTACAGCCAGTGGAGAAGGATCATGACTGAAGAGTTTGTCACCCTGACGGATAACACCGGTGCCCTCAAGGGCCGGACTCTTTTCATCACCGGCGCCAGCCGCGGTATCGGGCGCGCCATCGCGCTCAAGTGCGCCGCTGACGGTGCCAATATCGTGATTGCGGCGAAGTCCGATGAGCCACACCCCAAGCTGCCCGGTACCATCCATTCGGTGGCGGCCGAGGTGGAGGCGGCAGGCGGCAAGGCGCTGGCGCTCAAGGTGGATGTGCGCGAGGAAGACCAGGTGGCTGAAGCCATGGCGCAGGCCGCGGATACTTTTGGTGGCATCGATGCGGTGGTCAATAATGCCGGTGCCATCAATCTCACCAATGTGGAGTCCACCTCGCCCAAGCGCTATGACCTGATGCAGACGGTCAACAGCCGCGCGGTTTACCTGACCGCCCACCTGGCGATTCCCTACCTGAAGAAATCCAGCTGCGGCCATATCCTCAGCCTGTCGCCGCCGATCAACCTGCAGCCGCAGTGGCTGGGGCCGTTTGCGCCCTACGCCCTGTCCAAGTTTGGTATGACCATCCTCAGCATGGGCCTGGCCGAGGAGCTGCACGAAGCCGGTATCAGTGTTGCAACCCTGTGGCCGCGCACCCTGGTGGCGACTGCGGCGATCGAGTTTGCGGTGGGCAACCGCGAGATGTTCCAGCAGAGCCGCAAGCCGGCGGTAATGGCTGATGCCGCCTACGAAATCCTGGTGACGGAAAACATGGCCCTGAGCGGCCGGCAGGTTATCGATGAGGAGCTGCTGGGGGAGCGCGGGGTAAGTGATTTTACGGATTACGCGCACAATCCGGACAATGCGGCCAACCTGGCCCTGGACCTGTTCCTGGATCCGTAAGCCGTCGTGGGGGAGGTAAGATGACGACTGACAATAACCTGTTTCAGGATGCGCTGGGCGAGCTGGGAGACGTGCGCCCGATCGAGCAGGAGCGCAAGGTCGCGCTCAGGAAGGATGACCCGCGCAACCGGGTAAACCGGCAGGCGCGTCGCGAGGCCGCCACTGCGGAAACCGCACGCGAACTGAACCCGCTGGGGGGGGAGTTCGTGGAGCCGGTGGATCCCTGGGATCCGCTGGAGTTCAAGCGCGATGGCGTACAGAACGGCGTTTACCGCAACCTGCGCCTGGGCAAGTACCGCGTGGATGCCCGCCTTGACCTGCACCGGCACACGGTGGAGATGGCCCGCCGGGCACTGTTCGAATTTGTGCGCGACTGCCTGGAAGCTGACGTGCGCTGCGCCCTGGTTACCCACGGCAAGGGCGAGGGGCGCAAGCAGCCGGCGCTGCTGAAAAGCTGTGTTAACGCCTGGCTGCCACAGTTGCCCGAGGTGCTGGCATTCCACAGCGCGCAGAAGCAGCATGGTGGCCTGGGGGCGACCTATGTGTTGCTGCGCAAGAGCGAGCGCAAGCGCCAGGACAACCTGGAGCGTCACCAGCGCCGCAAGTAAAGCCCTTCCCCCCGGCGCCGGGCGGGCACAAAGTCCGCCCCTGCGGGCAGTGCGGGTAAACCCCAGGCCGAATTTCCTTGCCCTTTCGTGGTGGGGCCACAGACACGCCTCGATCCATTGCCACCGTAGCTGGAGGGGCGGACCTTGTGTCCGCCCTTTTCCTCACATGGCTAACCCCCTTTATGATCGCCGGCACAGGCCGTGATCCTGATATGTTCAGGTACAGCGGGAACCTGTCCACGATAAATATTTACCTGGGAGAGATTCTGGGAAAAATAAAGAGCTGGGCGTATGTGGGCAGGGAGTTTTCAGGGGATTTAATTTGTTTGTAATGTTTCCGGCCTATCATCCCTTTCCAGCGAATGGCTGACCGGCCGCACCGTCAAGGTCGTGTGGGTGGTGCAGGCTTCGTTGATCTTCTCTCATCATCTTGATTGCGTAAATCGCGCTTGCGGCCCACTGCGGGCCGCTTTCTTTTTATTCCCCGGTATTGGCCAGGTAACCGTCCGCGCGGGTTCAGGGTGGCGGGGTTTCCGCGGGCTGGAATTCCAGCCTGGTTGCGCCTGCAGCTCCCTCGAGAATCAACAGCTCGCCATCGAACGACAGTTGCTCGGTCTGCGGCAGGGCCAGCAGGAAATCCTGCTCCAGTTCGCTGCTGTCGCGAAGGTCGATCATCGGGGCAACCGCGGGGGCTTTCGGCCAGGAAAGCTGGTCGCCGGAGCGGGACAGGCGGCCAGTGTAGGGGTTGGAACCGGAGTTACCACGAACATACCCCAGTGCATCGCAGGTGAAGTAGGGGCGCTCCCGCATCAGCTTGCGCCACAGCAGGCCAGTGCGATGCTCCCGGCCATCCACCTTCAGGCTTTTCAGTAGCCAGGGTTGCCCGCAGAGAGAGCGTGGTTCCAGGCTCCCTGCCATATCCTCGCTGCCCGCCAGGCCACAGCCGTGCAGGGCGCTGGCAAGGGTCAGCAGGCAGGCGGTCAGTATTGGCAGGCGGGGATTCACCATATCGGGAAACTCGTTGTTTTTCCGGTATTTAAGCGAATATCGGCCTGGGTTACTGTGTCCCAGTTCAAGACTGTGACCCAGTTCAAGACTGTGGCCCGGTTAAGGACAGTACCCCGTCACAGCACTTTGCAGGACTGAAGGTGACGGGATCTATCAGTGTGATTACACGTCAGGGTTTGTGGGGGTCAGATTTCCGCCTTGACGAACTCGATGTAGATATCCCCCGGCGGGTCGCGCAGGATCAGGCGGTTGCCTCCGGACTTGGTAAAAGCCTGGCGGGTGCCGGCCAGCGCGCGCAGGAACTGGTTTTCCTGCTGCATCAGTGGCTCCGGCCCGGCCATCTTGGTGGATGCAAAGCTGGAAGTGTCCCAGAGGATCAGCCCGTTATCGGTAATCTGCAGGGAGCCGCGGTAGGTGTTGATGCCGCTCTTGCCCATCACGTTGCCTTCCCGGTTGCACAGGAAAGTGAAGCGGCCGGTATCCTCGACCGACACCATGTCACCATTGAGGCGCAGGCGCTTGAGTTCCCACCGGTTACCGCAGACACTGCCGAGGCTGCCGGCACTCTGGGTCACCTGGGGTTCGTCTGTGCCGATGCCGATACAACCGGTCACCACAATGGCCAGTCCCGCCAGCCATAATTGCGCCAGTCTACTCATAACCGTATCGCTCCATGCTCGCATGCAAAAAGGCGGCGCAACTTCCCTGCGCCCATGGCCAAGCTTAGTCCCTGCCCGATGCCACTGCCGCCGGTCCGGATGATTTCGGCGACAAGCTATGCTTACAGGGTGTTACACGCCCCCAGCTGGAATGGAACTGGAACCAAGGGATCCCGGCTTCACCATGTTCAGACGTACAAAAATTGTCGCGACACTCGGCCCGGCTACCGACAAGGCCGACGTGCTCGCACACCTGATCAGCGCCGGTGTGGATACCGTGCGTCTCAACTTTTCCCACGGCCAGGACAGCGACCACCGCCGCCGCGCCGATGAGGTCCGCGCCGAAGCAGCACGGCAGGGGCGGCATGTGGCTGTACTCGGGGACCTGCAGGGTCCGAAGATCCGGGTGGGGCGATTCAGTGAAGGCCGGGCTCACCTGGAAAAGGGCACTGCCTTCACCCTGGATCCACAATGGCAGTCTGGGGGCGGTAATGGCACTGGCGTATCGGTGGACTACCGGGAGCTGGCCGCCGACTGCGCCCCGGGCGATATCCTGTTACTGGACGACGGGCGCCTGCGCCTTGCGGTAGAAACCGTGGTCGACAATGTGGTGCACACCCGGGTCGAGGTGGGTGGCTGGTTGTCGAACAACAAGGGCATCAACAAGCTCGGTGGCGGGCTTACCGCGCCGGCACTGACCACCAAGGATCGCCGCGATATCGAGCTGGCGGCGCAGCTGGAGGTCGATTACCTGGCGGTGTCCTTTCCCCGCGATGCCGATGATATCCAGCAGGCGCGGCAGCTGCTGCGCACCGCCGGCGGGCAGGCGCATATCGTCGCCAAGATCGAGCGCGCCGAAGCGGTAGCGGACGAGGAAAACCTGGATCGGCTGATCCTGGCCAGTGATGCAGTCATGGTGGCCCGGGGCGACCTTGCAGTTGAGATTGGCGACGCCGAACTGATGGGGGTGCAGAAATACCTGATCAAGCGCGCCCGCTACCTGAACCGGGTGGTAATCACTGCCACCCAGATGATGGAATCGATGATCTCCAGCCCGGTGCCCACCCGTGCCGAAGTGTGCGACGTGGCCAATGCGGTGCTGGACGGCACTGATGCTGTAATGCTGTCGGCGGAAACCGCGGCGGGGGATTACCCGGTGGATACCGTCGAGCATATGGCCGAGGTGATCCTGGGGGCCGAAAAGCACCGGGTCCTGCGCCGGCCGCCCCGGGTCATGCAGGATAATTATCCCGCCGGCGACGAGTGCATCGCCATGGCGGCGATGACCATCGCCAACCACTGCCGGGATATCAAGGCCATTATCTGCCAGACCGAAACCGGCAACACTGCCCTGCTGATGTCGCGTGTGCGCGCGGATATTCCCATCTTTGCCTTCTGCCGGCACCAGTCTTCCTGTAACCGGGTGGCACTTTACCGGGGGGTGGATCCGGTACACATGCAGGTCGAGGGGTTGGATGCGATGGCCCGGGATGAACAGGCAATCCGCCACCTCAAGCAGCGAGGGTTCCTGAAGCCCGGGGATTTTGCACTGGTCTCCCGCGGTTACCACCAGGACGTCGGTGGCAGTACCGATACATTGCGTATTATGCAGGTGGAGTAATACCGATGCCCGGGCGGCTTTCATTACCCGAGGGGGAAATCGTATAGTTAGGGCTGTACCGGGCAATAGCAGAAACTGGCGCAGCAATGCTGAACAGAAATATCGTGCGGGCCGGCGTGCTCGCCACTTTCGCAGTAACAATTGCAATATCAGGCGGGTGCGCTTCCCCCGGTGCACCGGTAGCGAAGCCCGCCGGGCATACTTCACTCTCCTGCCAGGGAGACCCGGCGGTAGGTGTAATCGCCAGCGATGCCTCCCACAGGCGCCTGGCTGCGGCCTTCTTCCGTGAGGGCAGTCGCTTCCAGTTACGTAACCTGTATACCGAGGAAACGCAGGTGCTTTTCGATGGCAAGCCGATCTTCGAGCAGTGTTCCGGTATTGCCAGGACCATCGACAGCGAAGCGCGGGCCCGCGAGATCCTCAGGCTTGCCGGCCCCGGGCACTGGCAAAAGCTGGTGGGCACCAGGGTATTTGCCTGTCGCAATGATCGCGCCGGCTGGTTTTTCTTCCTGAAAGAGCCGGGCGGTTTTATCGGCTACGCGGGCAAGCGCCAGTTACCGGTCTTCCTGGTCGGTATGCAATGCGAGCCGGACCAGTAGCCTGGAGTGCCTGCACCGGCGCGACCGGTTTACGAGCGCACGCAACGCACCAGCGTTTTGGTTTCCAGCTCCTGTTCCACACAGTGAAATTTCTGGCCGTTCAGGCTCAGTGCTCTGGGGGATCCCTCGGGCGCGGTCGTGCTGGCACAACCGGCAACTCCTGTCGCCAAGGCCACTGCTAGCAGAATACAACCTAATTTCTGCACCGCAGATACCTCGTGTTTTCGGGTTTTCAGTCGGAAAAACAATGCATCTCCTGACAGCCTAGGGGAACCAGGTGTCAATGTGAGGCTTGCGGCGCCAATTTGTGCAAAGCCACGCCGATCACATCAGCCGGGTCTTTCGTCAAACCTGTAGGGGCGGACCTCGTGTCCGCCCTTTTCCTGCACAGCCCGCGATCCCGTGGCCAACCCACTGCAGGTGATATTTTCCCAGTAGCCGGCCGGGCGGACGCAAGGCCCGCCCCTGCTAGGAAATCGTATGTAATCACCCGGAAGGCAGGATATCGGTAAGCGTCGGTGCCAGGATGGACGGGAGGTACAGAAACAAAAAAGCCGCGCTCCGAAAGGAGCGCGGCAAGTCGTATGCTCAAGGAGCGTGGGGAGCAATCCGGCTCCCCCGAGAGAAAAGTTCCTGTGAGAAGAAAGGTTAGAAGTTGTAGCTGCCGGTCAGGGCGATGGTGCGCGGGGCACCGTAGAACCCGGTATCGAATGGCCCGCCGAAGGCGTAACCGGCGATGCGGTATTCCTCATCGGCCAGGTTTTTGCCCACCAGGCCCAGCTGCCAGCTGCTGTCCGGGCTGTAGTAGGTGGCTGTCATGTCCACCAGGGTATAGGCCTCCTGGTCCAGCAGGCTGGGTGTTTCGAAAATCTGCGTATCGGCACGGTAGGAGATGGTCGGGTTGATGACCAGTTCCGCACCGCTCTGGAAGGGCAGGGAATAGTTCAGCTGGAACATCGCGGTGGTATCCGGGGTGTTCTGCAGGTCGCGCTGATCGGATACGTCCACGCCGCCGGTGATGAATTCCAGGAATTCAGTATCAGCGTAACCCAGGGCCAGGTTGGCCATGAGGTTGTCAGTCATGGCGAGCGTTGCTTCCAGTTCAAGGCCCTGGATCCGGGCCTCACCGGCGTTCAGCACGGCACTGGCAAAGCCACCACCCTCGACGAACTGCTGAACAGTTACCTGCATATCTTTGTAGTCAGCGCGGAATGCGGCGGCGTTCAGGCGCAGGCGATTGTCGAAGAGATCCGATTTCACACCGAATTCATAGGTATCGACGGTCTCCGGGTCAAAGCCGTCAACAGTTGACGGCAGCTGGCTGGCATCGCCACGCATGTCGAAACCGCCACTCTTGAAGCCAGCGCTATAGGTCGCGTAGACCATGGTGTCGTCGTCGATCTGGTGGTCGATGCCGATATGCGGGGTGAACTCACCCCAGCTGTCACTGTTTTCATAGTCGGTCAGGGCGCCAAGGAAGATCGCCGGGTCGCCGCCGGGTTTGTACTTGTTGGCGAACAGCGGGCTGTAGGTGCCGGCAAAGTTGCCCTTGAATACTTCTGCATCTTTCTCGTCGCGGGTGTAGCGACCGCCGAGGCTCAGGTTCCAGTCGGCAGCAAAGCTCCAGTTGTAGTGGGCGTAGGCCGACAGGCTGGTGGTATCAACGGAACCGGCAACCTGTTGGGTCAGGCCTACCGGAAGAATCGGGTTGGCGGGGTCCGGGTTGAGGTTCAGGTAACCCAGTACTGCGTCAAAGGCACCGGCGGCGGTACCGGTGTAGTAGTAAATGCCGGTTACCAGGTCGGAGTTGGTACCGGTCCAGTTCAGCTGGAATTCCTGCGAGGTCTGGTCGTCCTCGTAGTAGGCCGGCACATCGAAGTCCGGGCGATTGACACTGTCGAAGTCGATGGCGGTCTCGGTCTCACCCTGGCGGTAGGCAGTGGTGGACTTGAGGGTGACACTGTCAGAGACGTCCCACTCGGCGGTAACAGAAGCACCGCTGGTTTCCACTAGGTTGTCGTACAGCATGTTGGACTGGGTGTCGTAGACGCTATCGAGCACCGGCTCGCCAGCCAGGCCCGGGGCAAAGCGATGGCCGTGCTTGGGTGCGGATTTGTCTGTGGTCTGGTCTGCGGCAATACGCACCCAGAGGTCGTCCGACGGGTTGAGTTCCAGGGCTGCCCGGGCACTGACCACGTCTTTGTTGTACTGCTCGTCCCCGGTGATGACGTTCTCGCCATAGCCGTCGCGCTGGAAGCTGGCGATGGCGCCACCCAGGTAGACGCCGTCGGCGATGGCGGTGGAGCCGGCCACTTTCAGGTCGGTCTGGCTGTAGCTGCCCAGGGCGCCGCTGACACGGAGGGTCGGGTCACCGGTCATCTTCTTGGTGACGTATTTGACCGCACCACCGATGGTGTTCTTGCCGTACAGGGTACCCTGCGGGCCGCGCAGGACTTCCACGCGCTCAACGTCGAGGATGTCCAGTACAGCGCCCTGTGGGCGAGCCAGGTAAACGTCATCCACGTAGATACCAACACCCGGCTCGAAGCCCCACAGCGGATCCTGCTGGCCGATGCCGCGGATATAGGCAGTCAGGGTAGAGTTGGTGCCGCGGCTGGCCTGCAGGGTGGTGTTCGGGGACAGCTTCTGGATATCGGTCAGGTCGCTGACGCCGTTCTGCATCAGCACGTCTTCGCTGATCGCGGTCACGGCCACCGGAACTTCCTGCAGGGACTGCTCACGCTTCTGCGCGGTCACGGTGACTTCCTCCAGCGCCGGCTGTTGGGCGTAGCTGAAGGTGGCGCCGCAGGCCAGCATGACGCCGGCGGCCAGGGGGTGGAATTTTATTGCTCTCATCGTGGCACTCTCCATTCACCAATTTATGGTTTTTATCGATGGTTCCACTGTATCCGCTCATGGCCCACTTGCCTGTTAGACCAAGGTATGACGCGGTTACAGCTGCGGGTGGAGGACAACTGTCACTGGCTGGGGTAAGGTTTGACGAAACCGGCGGGAATACCCCGCGGTCGCAACTGCCCGCCCAGCGCGGGCAGTTAAAAAGAATAAACAAAAACGATTAGGTGTGCGCGTTTGTTTAGCCTGACCACACTGGCAGCCGTGGCCCTGGCCTACCTGCTGCTCCTGTTTGCCATTGCCTTCTGGGGTGACCGCCTGCCGGCGGCGCGTATCCGCCCGTTCAAGCCACTGATGCTCGCCCTGGCCGGTACCTACACCAGTGCCTGGATGTTCTTCGGTACCCCGGCGCAGGCGGTGGAGGAAGGCTGGCTGGTGCCGCCCACATTTGTCGGTGCCACCCTGATGCTGGTTTTCGGCGCGCCGCTGCTGGCCCGGTTTGTCAGGCTGTCCAAGCAGCAGGGCTCAACCTCCATTGCCGACTTTATCAGCGCGCAGTTCGGCGGTTCGGCCTGGCTCGCGGCGGCGGTCGCAGTGCTCGCCCTCGTGGCCATTCTGCCCTACCTGGCCCTGCAGTTACGTGCCGTTGCGGACAGTTTCCTGTTCCTTGGGGACAGCGGGGAGCTCAATTCCTCCGTGGTGACCGGGCTGGTCAGTGTCACCCTCGGCGCCTTCGCCCTGCTGTTCGGCACCCGCCATATCAACAGCAGCGAGCACCGCAATGGCATGTTGCTGGCGGTGGCCTTCGAGGCACTGGTGAAGATCGGCGCGATCGCGGCGGTGGCCTGGTTCGTGCTGGGTGGTGCCTACGACGGTGCGGCGGACCTGGTGCGCGAGGCGCTGACCAGTGAGCGCGCGGCGCGCCTGGAGAGCCAGCGGCCCGCGGACACCGGCTTCCTGGCGGTGGTGGTGCTGGGGATGGCCGCCATGTTCTGCCTGCCCCGACAGTTCCATATCCTGATGATCGAGAGTGACAGCGAGCGGGATATAGGCCCGGTGCGCAAGCTGATCCCCCTCTACCTGGGGATCCTGTCCGCCGCCATCCTGGTGGTGGGTTACGGTGGCCTGTTGTGGCTGCCGGACAGCCAGGCCAACCCGGAGCGCTTCGTGCTCGGCATTCCCCTGCAGAGCGGCTCGCCGGCGCTGGCCCTGTTCGCGTTCGTGGGCGGGCTCTCGGCCGGTTCCAGCATGGTGATCATCGCCACCATCGCCCTGTCCACCATGATTGCCAATACGCTGGTGGTGCCTTTCTGGCTGCAGCGCCTGCGGGCTCAGGCGGGCGCTGCCGGCCAGGGCGCACTGGGCTCCGACCTGCGGCGGGTGCGGCGGGTCATCATTGCGGTGATCATGCTGGCCGCCTTTGGTTTCAACGAGATCATGGACGCCGGCGTGCGGCTGGGTACCTTTGGCCTGCTGTCCCTGGCGCTGGTGGCCCAGCTGGCACCCTCGATGCTGGCGGCCGTGTGCTGGCCGGGGCACTGGCCGCGCCTGCGCGCCGGCGGCGTGGTGGCCGGCCTCGCAGTTGGTGCCGCCGTCTGGTCCCTGTCGGCGCTGCCGGCGGCCCTGGGCGGGAATGACCTGGTATCCGCGGCGCTGGGACTGGCCTGGAACCCGCTGTCGATTGCCGCCCTGTTCGGCCTGGGCCTGAATATGCTGGTGCTGCTGCTGGTGTCGGTGCTGCTGGACCGCTGGCGACCGCTGCATCGCGGCGGCGCCGAGGTGCCGGTGGACCGGGAGCGGCTGCGGGCCCTGCTGGCGCGGTTTGTCGGTGACGATGCCGCCGCCCGCACCTTCAGCGGTATTGAAACCGGTGCGCCGGGTGCGGCCGGTCCCGGGATAACCGAGTCCACCGCAGACGTCTATCGGGAAACGGTGGAGAAGATCCTGGCCGGGATCGTCGGCTCCACCAGTGCCCGGCGCCTGGTGCGCCAGCCGCTGGGCAGCGAGGATGGCGCGCAGACACTGGAGCAGGCCTCGGCCATCTACCAGTTTGGCCGCGGCCTGCTGCAGAGCAGCATCGACAATATCGACCAGGGCATCTCGGTGGTGGATGCCAACCTCAACCTGGTGGCCTGGAACCGGCGCTATGTGGAGCTGTTCCGCTATCCGCAGGAAATGATCTATGTGGGCCAGCCGGTGGCCGAACTGGTGCGCTACAACGCCAGTCGCGGCGAGTGCGGGCCGGGGGCGGTGGAGATGCATGTACAGAAGCGCGTCGACCACCTGCGTGCGGGCACGGCCTACCGTGTACAGCGGCACCGCACTGATGGCACGGTACTGGAGATCCGCGGCAACCCGTTACCGGGCGGCGGGTTTGTAACCACTTACACCGACGTTTCCGATTACCAGAATGCGCTGGCGGAACTCACCGAGGTGCGGGATTCCCTGGAGCAGAAGGTGACGGCGCGCACCGCCGAGCTGGAGCAGCTCAACAGCGAGCTGCACGCCGCCAGTGCCGGCAAGACCCGGTTCCTGGCAGCGGCCAGCCACGACCTGGTGCAGCCGCTCAATGCCGGCCGCCTGTTCCTCGATGCCCTCTCCGCGCGCCAGCTGGACCAGGACAGCCGTCGCCTGTTGACCCGGGCCGACAGCGCCCTGGCCGCGGCGGAACAGCTGATCACCGATATGCTGCAGATTGCGCGTATGGACGCCGGGGACATTCACCCGAAGATCCAGCCGGTGCCGCTGGACCGGATTCTCGACGACGCGGTGGCCCAGGCGCGCCTGGCCGCCGAGGCTCGCGGTATCCAGCTGCGCTATCGCCCCAGCGATGCCTGGGTACATACCGATGAGAAAATGCTGCGGCGGGTGGTGCAGAACCTGCTCGACAACGCGGTGAAGTACACCCGTGAGGGTGGTGTGCTGCTGGCGGTGCGCCGTCGCGGCAGCGGCGTCTCGCTGGAAGTGTGGGATACCGGCAGTGGTATCGAGGCCTCGCAGCAGCGGGATATTTTCCGCGAGTTCTGTCGTCTCGGTGGCGTCGAGCGCGAGCATGGCTATGGCCTGGGCCTGGCCACGGTGGAGCGCCTGTGCCGGTTGCTGGAATCGCCCATCAGCCTGTCCTCCGCCCCCGGGCATGGCAGCGTTTTCCGGGTGCTGTTGCCCCAGGCGCAACCGGTCACCGGTGGCCAGGTGATCCCGGCTGCGGCGCGCCCCGCGGGTCGCAGCCTCAACCTGGATGTGCTGTGCGTGGACAATGAACCCGCCATCCTCGAGGCGATGCAGGCGCTGCTGGGCGGCTGGGGTTGCCAGCTGCGCTGCGCCCTGGGCCGCGAAGAGGCGCTGGCCATGGCGCAACCGGACCTGTTGCTGATGGACTTCCACCTGGACGACGAATGCGACGGGATCGCCCTGGCGCGGGAGCTGATGGAGTACTGGGGCACCACCGTGCCCTGCGTGATCATTTCCGCGGAAAATACCGATACCGTGAAGGCCAGTGCCCAGCAGCGCGGCTGGCAGTTCCTGCAGAAACCCCTGCGCCCGGCAGCATTGCGGGCCCTGTTGCAGGCGCGCCAGCGCGACCTGGCGGGGGCGGTCGGCGAGGGCCCTGCGACCAAGGTCGTATAGCGGCGGGCAGGTGTCACGCGCAGTCTATCCGGAAGAACCCTGTAGGAGCGGCCCATGGCCGCGATTTTCCGGATGGCATGTCCGCAGCCAGATCGCGGCCATGGGCCGCTCCTACGGCAATCCCCTGTTATCTGCCGGGGGCGATGATGACAACAACGAGGTACCGAAAATAATGAAAAAATACCTGCTGGAAATTCTGATGTTCAGCGCCTATGCGCTGTTCGCCGCATCCTGGGTCTCCGGCGCGATGCTGACGCCGCAGATCCAGGCCTCATTCGGCGAGGAGGGCTTTGCCAACGCCACCTGGGGCAGCCTGATGATCACCATCGCCAAGATCGTGGGCAACCTGGCGGCGGCCATGGTGTTGGTGCGGCTGGGTGCCAAGCGCGCTTTCACGCTGGCCATGTTGCTGATTGCTGCCGGTGGCATCGGCGCTTTCGCCGGTGACTACAGCAGCTGGTTGCTGTCGCGGTTGGCGCTGGGCCTGGGTGGTGCGCTGGCCATTGTCTATTTCAACCCGGTGGTACTGCATTATTTTGCCGCCGAGGAACGCCCGCTGGTCAACGGGATCAACGCGGCCGCCTTCAATACCGGCAACCTGCTTGCGCTGTTGTCCACGGGTGCGTTGACCACCTGGCTGGGGAGCTGGGAGTCGGTGGTGGGCCTGTACGGAATCATGGTGGTGGCACTGGCCCTGCTGTGGTGGCTGGCGGCAGAGAACTTTTCCCTTGATGGCAACCGCCCCGGCGATGCGCCGGTGGAAAAATATGGCCTGCGCGAGGGGGTACGGGAGGGATTCAACTGGTGGCTGCCGCTGGCTTATTGCGGCGTGCTCACCTGCTACATCGCGGTCTTCTCGCTGTTTCCTCTGATTGACGGCTTTGCCGTGGCCAGCAGCCACCTGTCGGCAGTGATGATCGCCGCCGGTATGGTGGGCACGGTGGCCGGTATTATCGTCACCAAACGCTACCCGTTGCGCCTGCCGGTGCTGCGTTACGCGGGGCTGGCGCTGGTGATCTTCGCCGCCCTGATGCTGGCCAGTCGCAACCCGGTGATTGCCTATGCCGCGGCGGCGCTGGCAGGGTTCTTTATGTTCCTGCCCATGACCGCGCTGGTGACGCTGCCGCAGGAACTGCCGGGCATGACGCCGGGGCGTATCACCGTCACTTTCGCCATGTTCTGGTCTATCTCTTACCTGATCGCGACCCTGCTGATTTACGCCGCGGGATTACTGGCGGACATGAGTGGCGAGCCAGCGCTGGCGGCCTACTTTGCCGTGGCCTGCTCCGCATCCCTGTTCATATTCTCGTTCCTGTTGCCGGAGTCCGGCCGCGGGGTTAGCGAAGAAAAAACAGAAGCCGTGAATGAAGAGGGTGGTGAGGAAAATGCGACAGCTTGATGCAAAACTGGAGGAGTGGCTGCAGGGCTTCAATGCCCAGCTGGAACAGCTGAAGGCCGCGGGCTTCGAGCCCACGCCCATCACTGCCCGCGAGGGGCTGGCCAACCTGACCCGTGGCTTCGTCGAGGCGGGCCCGGATATGGCCGTGTGCGAAACCGTGGTGCCGGGCAAGCATTACAATGTGCCGGTGCGGATCTACCAGCCGGAAACAATGTCCCCCGGGCCGGCAATCATCTTCAGCCACGGCGGTGGCCATATGGCCGGCAGTGTGACCGTGTACGATCCCATCTGCCGCCGCATAGCAGCTGCCTGCGAGCGTACGGTGATCTCTGTCGATTACCGGCTGGCCCCTGAAAACCCCTTCCCGGCCGGTGTGGAAGACCTGCTGACCGTAGTGCGCGGTGCCGGCCCGGCACTGGACCGGAAGGGCATCGCCCACAATGGCCACTGGATCCTGGTGGGCGATTCCGGCGGCGGCGCCATGACCGCCAGCGCCTGCCGCCTGCTACAGCACGAGCGCCACAATGTGGCCGGCCAGGTGCTTATTTACCCGAGCCTGGACTACACCATGCAGCTGCCCTCCATTGTGGAGAATGGCAGCGGTTACCTGCTGGAAAAGGAAAAGATCGGCTGGTATTTCGACAATTATTTCCAGGGGGCGGAGAACCGCAGCCAGTGCTCCCCCCTTTATGGCGAGTTCACCGCCAACCTGCCGCCTAGCCTGGTTGTCACCGCGGAGTTCTGCCCCTTGCGGGATGAGGGGATTGCCTACGTAAAACGGCTCAACGATGCCGGCGTGGAGGCACAGTGCCTGCATTTCGATAACATGATCCACGCCTTCCTGAATATGGAGGCGCTGGTGCCGGATGCCTGTGCGCGCTTCTACCGCCATACGGCGGAGTTTGTGCACGGGCTGTCATAGCCCAGACCCAGGCGTGCCCGGTCGCGGCCAGCGGCCGCTCCTACGGAGTGAGCTGTAAATCCAATGCGAATAAACCGTAGGGGCGAACCTTGTGTTCGCCCGGGTCCTGTGGCCGTGCACTGTGGCCGGGCGGACACGAGGTCCGCCCCTACAGGGAAAACGGGCGTAACTTGATTTCTCTTGCCTACCGGCGTCGAGAGCAGGTTCCCTACAGCTGGGTCAGCCCCTGCGCCTCGCGGATCAGTTGTTTGCGGTCGCGCAGCTCCAGCTTGCGCAGGATGGCGGTGACGTGGCTTTTGACGGTGGGCTCGGTAATGTCGAGCTCGTAGGCAATTTGCTTGTTCAGCTGGCCCTGGGCAATCATGTGAAAGATACGCAGCTGCTGGGGGGTCAGCAGCGCCAGCCGCTGGCCCAGGCCGTCCTGGCAGGGCTCGGCCAGCACCTCCTCATCGAACCACTGCTCTCCTTCAAGCACCGCGGCGATACAGCGGGCAATTTCCTCCGGCCGGGCTGTCTTTGACAGGAAACCGCTGGCGCCCAGGCTGGCCGCCTGCTGGATCACCGTGTTTTTGTCACTGCCGGAAACCACCACCACCGGGATCGCGGGGAAATCGTGGCGCACCTGGGCCAGGCCGTTGAAACCCTCGCTGCCGGGCATATTGAGGTCCAGCAGCAGCAGGTCGACATCGTGGGAGTTGAGCTGGGCCAGGGTCGAATCCAGGTCCTCGCTCTGCAGCAGCGCGGAGGACTGGAATTGCCGCGTCAGGGTTGCGGCGAGCGCGTCGCGATAGAGGGGATGGTCATCGGCAATCAGCAGTTGGTAACTCACAGGGCACCCTGATTTAACTTTATTGTGCGGGTGCCGGAAATACTACTGCGCGGTCCAGCCCCCGTCCACTGGCAGGGAGGCGCCGGTAATGGTTTCGGCGAACTCTCCGCAGAGGTAAACCACCAGCTCGCCAATCGCCTCCGGGCGTGTGGTGCGGGGCATGGGTTGCTTGGCGCCCACCAGTTGCGCCCGCGCCCGGTCCAGGTCGATCCCCTCTTCCCGGGCGATAGCCTCGATCTGGGGCTGGATCAGCGGCGTCTCCACCCAGCCGGGGCAGACCGCATTGGCGGTAACACCGCAATCGGCATTCTCCAGCGCCATCACCTTGGTCAGGCCGATCAGTCCGTGTTTGGCGGCGCAGTACGCTGCCTTCTCCGCCGAGGCCACCAGGCCATGCACGGAGGAAATATTGACTACCCGGCCCCAGCCAGCGGCCCGCATATCGGGCAATACTTCCCGGGCGAGGTAGAAGGCGGCACTGAGGTTTACAGAAATGATTTTTTGCCAGGCATCACTGGGAAATTCATGGCTGGCGGCGGTGTGCTGGATACCGGCATTGTTCACCAGCACGCCGGGATTGCCCAGGGCCTCGCGGGTGTCTGCTGCCAGCTCCTGGCAACCACTCTCCGAGGCAATATCCGCGTTGCTGAAACCGCTGTCGATAGCGTACGTCTCGCTGAATTCCCGCTGCAGCCTTTCCCCCTCTGCACGATCCACCAGGCCGTGCAGCATGATGGGGTGGCCGCTTCGGGCCAGGCTGTGGGCAATGGACAGGCCGATACCACTGGTGGAACCGGTAATCAGGGCTGGTTTCTTATTATTCCGCTGCACAGAAAACTCCCGCGGCTATGCCGTCGCCCTGGCCCTACCGAGCAATCTCAGGCCACAGGCGGACTGTTTATTCGACTGTGGAAAATCCTATCAGGGGGGCGTAGGCAGGTCTGTATGACCAAGGTATGAGGCGGGCATGCAGGTAGGCAGCAGCCAGGGGGATGGGCGTCAACCCATACCCCTGGTGGAAGCAGGTAATGCCTGCAATTCAGCGGCGCAGGCGATGGCTGCCGCCGCGGTAGCGGGTGCCGCCATGATAGCGGTGATGCCCCCGGTAGCGTGTACCGCCGTGATAATGCCGGCCGCCACGGTAATAGTTGTGGCCACGGTAGTGTCGGTAGCCTCGGTAGCGCGGGTAACCGCGATAGTAGCTGCGGTAGCGCGGGTGATACCGGTAGCGGTAGTAGCGTGGTGACGAGTAATAGAGGTACACGCTGCTGGATGGGTAGGTATAGGGATAGCTGGAGTAATAGCCTCCCGACGAGTAGCTACCCGAATAGTAGCCGTCGGTCGCACAGGCGCCGAGCGTGAGCGCTGCACAGACCGTGACGGCGACCAGTCCGGTCTTCAGGGTCCTGTTCATGACGTCAGTCTCCGGTTGGGAAAGTTCCGGTAATTACGGCATTCCCTGCGGCCATCAACTGGCCGCTCGCCTGGTCTATCCAATGCGGCGGGCCCGCCCGGGGACGCGCCTGCCACGCTGAATGCTCAAATTTCGATAGTCTGAAATCACAGTGGGCGGGGCCTGGCGGGTAGTGGCCGCGCCTGCTGGTAGCGGGGGCGGTAGCTGCCACCGCGCCAGTAATAATCCGGGTGGCGCACGTTATGGCAGACACCACCGCGGTTGCGGTGACAGTGGTAGTAGCGCCCCTGTACCCGGTAACGCGTATCACTGGAGTAGCTCCGGCTGACGTAGCCGTCACTGGTGCAGGCGGGCAGGGCCAGCGAGCCCGCGACGAGGACAGCAGTGCCGATGCCCGTGGGCAGCAGCCTGCCAGGTAGCCATTGCATAAGACCTCCACGCCCTATGGCGGGTAAAACGTCTTACATTCAGCCTAGCACCGATGGCGTAGATTTCATCAAATCCGCATCAATGCGGGGGAGTACGTGGAGTGGCGGCCGGATGGAAGGTAGGTGGCCGCTCGCTGGGGGCGGCCAGACAGGAAGTTACTCCCCGGGTTCGACGGTATTGGTGGCGATCACACTGGCATCCTCCAGCGCCGCGGCGAGGCCGGGAATAAAGTTCACACCCTGCTGCACTTGCATACTGGAACCCTCCAGGTCATCCCCAAAGGGCTGCAGGCGACCGCCCAGGCATTCGGACAGGAAAGCCTCTGAGGCAGCCATGAAGGACAGTCGGTTTTCCGGTTTCTGGAACCCGTGGCCCTCATCCGGGTACAGGATATAGCTGACCGGGATCTCCCGCTCTGCCATGGCCTGCACAATCTGGTCCGACTCCGCCTGCTTCACCCGCGGGTCATTGGCCCCCTGGCCGATCAGCAAGGGCCGCACGATCTGGTCGGCGCGATTGAGCGGTGAGCGTTCCGCCAGCATTTTCCTGCCCGACTCGGTCTCCGGGTTACCCACTGCCGCGTGCAGGGTATTGCGGAAGCTTTCCCAGTAGGGCGGGATGGATTCCAGCAGCGTGTTCAGGTTCGAGGGACCGACAATATCGACACCGCAGGCGAATTTCTCCGGTGTGAAGGTCAGGCCCACCAGGGTGGCGTAGCCACCATAGCTGCCGCCCATGATTGCCACTTCCCCGGGTGTGGTGATGCCCTGCTCGATGGCCCAGTCCACGGAATCAATCAGGTCGTCGTGCATGGCGCCGGCCCATTCACCATTGCCGGCATTGATAAACTCCTTGCCGAAGCCTGTGGAAGCGCGGAAGTTGACCTGCAGCACCGCGTAGCCACGGTTGGCCAGCCACTGGACCATGCCTGAATAACCGAAGGCATCGCGCCCCCAGGGGCCTCCGTGTACCAGCAGGACCATGGGCACCGGCGCCTCTGCATCGCCCTTGTTATCCACGTGCACCGGCAGCGTCAGGTAGGAAACCAGTTTCCTGCCGTCCCGCGAGGTGATGGTTTCCGGATACATGTTTGCCAGCGGCAGGCCGTCGAGCTTCGGGTGGGTCGAGAACATCGGTTCCAGCTTGTTGCTGTTGGTATCGAACACCATGTAAACCGGCGAGGCACTGGCGGTATCTTCGTAGAGGACCCACTTGCCCGCATCGAGGGTGGAGGCCAGGATACCCCAGTCGCCCTCGGTTTCCCTGTTCAGCACAGCGATATCGTTGGTGTAGGTGCCGTCGAGCGGAATCCACTCGTTGGTGTGGTACTGGACGGCATAGGCAATCGGTGTGTGCTTGCGGGGGTGCATAAGCACATCTGATATATCCGCTTTTTCCGATTCCGCCAGGACCTTTGAAGTCCCGCTTTCCAGCTGGTAGTGGACCAGCGTGGCCTTGTCGCGCCCGCGGCTGTCGAGCATGTAGATGCCGGCATTGGCGGCATCGAAGCCGAGGATGCTGGTAGTGAAGGTATCCTTCACGCCCACCTCGAACACTTCCTCCCAGCTGTCACCTGCCCGCGCGAAAACCTTGAAGCCGCCGCTGGGGGTGGATTTTGTTGCAAGCCTCAGGGTGAGTTCGTTGTCAAAATAGAAGCTCCGATACCCGTCGTTTTCGTACAGCAGTTCACGCTCGGCGGTCTTCAGGTCGACGCGGTAAAGGTCGTGCCAGCGGGGATCGCGGTCATTCATGCCGACGATGACCTCACCCGGCCGGGATTCACTCTGGGCGATCATTTCTGCGCGGACCCCCTCATAGGGGGACAGGTCGGTGATCTCGCCGCTATCCAGCTCGATGCTGTACAGGTGCCAGTTTTCATCACCATTCTTGTCGCGGGTAAACAGCAGGTGTTCGCTGTCCAGGGCCCAGAAATGCAGGGGGATACCACGGCCTGTATCGCGGGTCACGGGTTTGGCCGCATCGATATCACCGGCGGGGGCCACCCACAGGTTCATCACCCCATCCAATGGTGCGCGGAAACTCATCAGCTTGCCGTTCGGGCTCAGGCGGCCCTGGTAGCGGCTGGGATTGCCGAACAGCAGCTCCCGGTCAATCAGTTTGACCTGCTGGATCGCAGGTTCTGGAGCGGCTGCTTCGGTTTCGGCAGTGGCCTGTTTTTCGCCGCCACAGGCGACCAGTAAAACGGAGAGTGAAATCCCCCCGAGGAACCCCAGAGAACTCTTGCTATTCCGGTTCATGTCTTTTCCCTTTTTTATTGAGCTGTACCTCCCGTTACCGCGCTTGCAGCATTGCACAGGCAGTTTCAATCGGGAAGGGAAGGAAAACGGATCCGGCGGTGGTGGCGCTAATTTGATTTTATTGGGGGGCAATAAAAAGGCGCCGGTCGAAACCGGCGCCTTGTGTATGCTGATTGCAGCAGGGCGGCAGTGAAACGGCAGGGCCATTCACCCGGGGCTTACTCCCCGCTTGGCAGCATGTCCTGTTCCAGGAACGGCAGGTATGCGGCACTGGCCAGCAGTTGCTTGGCTTCCTCGATATCCGGGGCGAAGTAGCGGTCCTTGTCGTAGAAGCTGACGCGCTCGCGCAGCTTCGCCTTGGCCTGTTCCAGTTTATCGGTGCTCTTCAGCGGTGCACGGAAGTCCAGGCCCTGGCAGGCGGCCAGCAGTTCCACGGCGAGAATGCCGCAGGTATTGTCGGCCATGTCCCGCAGGCGGCGGCCGGCGAAAGTGGCCATGGAGACATGGTCTTCCTGGTTGGCGCTGGTAGGCAGGGAGTCGACGCTGGCCGGGTGGGCCAGGGACTTGTTCTCGCTCGCCAGTGCAGCGGAAGTCACCTGGGCGATCATAAAGCCGGAGTTCACCCCGCCATTTTCCACCAGGAAAGGCGGCAGGCCGGACAGGTTGGTGTCGATCAACAGCGCCATGCGGCGCTCGGAAAGTGCGCCGATCTCGGCCAGTGCCAGCGCCAGGTTGTCGGCGACCATTGCCACCGGCTCGGCGTGGAAGTTGCCACCGGAAATAATGTCAGAGTTTTCCGGATTTTCCTCGTCGGTAAATACCAGCGGGTTGTCCGACACACCGTTGGCTTCCGCCAGCAATACTTCCGCAGCAAAGCGGATCTGCTGCAGGCAGGCACCCATGACCTGCGGCTGGCAACGCAGGGAGTAGGGGTCCTGCACCTTTTCACAGAACTGGTGGGATTCGCCGATCTGGCTGCTGTCGCCCAGCAGCGCGCGATAGCTCGCCGCTACCTCGCGCTGCGCTTTCTGGCCGCGGACCATATGAATGCGGTCGTCGAATGGGCGGCGCGAGCCCTTGGCGGCTTCCAGCGACAGGGCGCCGGTGACGATACCGCCGGCGAACAGGTCCTCGGCGGCGAACAGGCCCAGCAGCGCAAAAGCGGTGGATGCCTGGGTGCCGTTCAGCAGGGCCAGGCCCTCTTTCGGGGCCAGGGTCAGCGCTTCCAGGCCGGCCTTTTGCAGGCCTTCGGCGGCGGGCCGGCGCTGGCCATCGATAAAGCATTCGCCCTCCCCCAGCAGTACCACGCTCATATGCGCCAGCGGCGCCAGGTCACCGGAGGCGCCCACGGAACCCTTTTCGGGAATGGCCGGGAAGACGCCGGCATTGACCAGCTTGATCAGCGCATCGATGACCACCGGGCGCACACCGGAAAAGCCGCGCGCGAGTGAATTGATTTTCAGCACCATCAGCAACCGCACGGTGGCCTCGGCCATAAAGTGGCCGGTACCGGCAGCGTGGGACAGCACGATGGCGCGCTGCAGGGTTTCCAGGTCTTCCTTCTCAATCCGGGTGTTGGCCAGCAGGCCGAAACCGGTGTTGATACCGTAGACGGTGCGCCCTTCGCTCAGCACCTGTGCCACGGTTTTGGCGGATGCCTCGATCGCCGGGTAGGCGCCCTGGTCTAGGGACAGCTCAACCGGTTCACGGGCGACGCGGCGCAGCTGGGCCAGGCTCAGCTGGCCGGGGGTGATTTTCAGTTTGTACATAAATTCTCTCTTGTGCTTCGAGCGCGGAGCTCCAGCTTCGCTTCAGGCCCTGGGCCCGAGCCATATCAGGTTCCGGGGGCCGGCTTCGCCGGCGGGAGGCGCTGGCTGCGGAAGTGCCCTGGCTCCTCATTCCCGGGGTGTTAATCTTTCAGCATCGGCAGGTCGAGGCCCTGCTCGCGCGCACAATCCTTGGCGATGTCGTAACCGGCATCCGCATGGCGCATCACGCCGGTGGCCGGGTCGTTCCAGAGGACGCGCTCGATACGCTTGCGCGCCGCCTCGGTACCGTCACAGACGATCACTACGCCGGAGTGCTGGCTGAAGCCCATGCCCACACCACCGCCGTGGTGCAGAGAGACCCAGGTGGCACCGCTGGCGGTGTTCAGCAGGGCATTCAGCAGCGGCCAGTCGGAGACCGCGTCGGAACCGTCCTGCATGGCCTCGGTCTCGCGGTTGGGGCTGGCCACCGAGCCGCTGTCGAGGTGGTCGCGACCGATGACTACCGGTGCTTCCAGTTCACCGCTGGCCACCATCTCGTTGAAGGCCAGCGCCAGGCGCGCACGATCCTTCAGGCCCACCCAGCAGATACGTGCCGGCAGGCCCTGGAACTGGATGCGTTCGCGGGCCATATCCAGCCAGTTGTGCAGCTGCGGGTCGTCCGGGATCAGCTCCTTTACCTTGGCATCGGTCTTGTAGATGTCCTCCGGGTTGCCGGACAGCGCCGCCCAGCGGAAGGGGCCGATACCCTGGCAGAACAGCGGGCGGATGTAGGCGGGTACAAAGCCGGGGAAATCGAAGGCGTTCTTCACACCCTCTTCCAGTGCCATCTGGCGGATGTTGTTGCCGTAATCCAGGGTGGCGGCGCCGCGACGCTGCAGTTCCAGCATGGCTTCCACCTGCACGGCCATGGACTGCTTGGCCGCCTTCACCACGGCCGCCTCATCTTTCTTGCGCATCTCGGCGGCGTATTCCATCGTCCAGCCCTTCGGCAGGTAGCCGTTCAGCGGGTCGTGGGCGGAAGTCTGGTCGGTGACCGAGTCCGGGGTGATATTGCGCTCAACCAGTTCCGGGAAAACGTCGGCGGCATTACCGAGCAGGCCCACGGACACGGCTTCGCCTTTTTCCTTCGCGCTATTGATGATCTCCAGCGCCTCGTCGAGGGTAGTGGCCTTTTTGTCCACGTAGCCGGTGCGCAGGCGGAAGTCGATCCGGGTCTCGTCGCATTCCACGGCGATCATACAGAAGCCGGCCATGGTGGCTGCCAGTGGCTGGGCACCGCCCATGCCGCCGAGGCCGCCGGTCAGGATCCACTTGCCGTTTGCCTCGCCGTCGAAGTGCTGGCGCGCCACTGCGGCGAAGGTTTCGTAAGTGCCCTGGACAATGCCCTGGGAACCGATGTAAATCCAGGAGCCGGCGGTCATCTGGCCGTACATGGCCAGGCCCTTTTTATCCAGCTCGTTGAAGTGCTCCCAGGTGGCCCAGTGCGGTACCAGGTTTGAGTTGGCAATCAGTACCCGCGGTGCATCGGCGTGGGTCTTGAATACACCCACCGGCTTGCCGGATTGCACCAGCAGGGTCTCGTCGTCTTCCAGGCGCTTCAGTACCTCGACAATCTTGTCGAAGCATTCCCAGTCCCGCGCGGCGCGGCCGATACCACCGTAGACCACCAGGTCCTCCGGGCGCTCGGCCACTTCCGGGTCCAGGTTGTTCATCAGCATGCGCAGAGGCGCCTCGGTCAGCCAGCTTTTGGCGTTCAACGCGCTGCCGTGGGGGGCGCGGATGGTGCGGCTCGGGTCGTGGCGTTTGTCGGTCATATCTGCCTCACGAAATATTGATAACTTTTCTTTCGTCTTTCCGGACTGCACCGGGATGACGAGGATTGCGTGTAGGGGCGAACCTTGTGTTCGCCCCGGGTTCGAGATTGCCAATGGGCCGATGTGCCCACCGCGGCCGGGGCAAACACAAGGTTCGCCCCTATAGAAAATCTCTAGAAACGCAGCTGTGCCCCCAGCCGGTAGCGGCTGCCCGGGTGCACCAGGCGCGCAAAGCTGACAATCCCGGAGCGGCTCATGGTGCGGCGCCAGATCTGCAGGCAGGCGTTGCCGGTCTCCACTTGCAGGGCGCCGGCGATTTCGTCTCCCGCGGCGATCGCCTCCACGGTGGTGTCCGCCTCGGTCAGCGGTGCCACCCTGGTCAGGTAGGCATTGGGGGTGACACGGCTGAAATCCTGTTCCAGGTAGTCGGGCGCCAGTTCCGGGTTGGTATAGCGCTCCTCCCACTGGATCGGCAGGTCGTTGTCGCGGTGCACAATCACCGAGTGGAAGACCCGCGCACCCTCTGCCAGGCCCAGTGCCCGCGCCACACCTGCTGATGCTTCGGTCTCCTCGAGCAACAGGATAGTGCTGCTGTAGCTGTGGCCGCGGGCGGAAACCTCGTCGGCGATGTTGCGTACCTCCAGCAGTGACCCTGCCGGCACCGGCTCGGCGACGAAGGTGCCCAGGCCCTGGGTTCGCATCAGCACGCCCTCGTCGGTGAGCTCACTCAGGGCGCGGCGCGCGGTCATGCGGCTGACGCCGAACTCCCGCGCCAGGTGGTTTTCGGAGGGCACGCGAAAGTGCACCGGCCATTCGCCGCACTCGACCTTGTCGCGGATATGCCGCTTGATGGCGGCATATCGGGGTTCCCTGTCCTGGGCTGAGGGTTCTTTACCCATAGCTGAAGGCTCCTTGTTTGGCGTTGAGGGCTCTCTTGCAGTATTCATGGGCTCAGGTACAGTGCATGTCTTGCTTGTATATTCTTGTATATACAAGCTGCTACTATGGATTTGCCGCCGATGGCTGTCAAGCTGCCCGCTGGACTGTGGTCGGGGGCGCAGTCATATGATGTGAATTGCGCCAAGTGACCGGTATCGAACTATCGTTAATGGGAATCGCGGCCGATAGCGCCGCCTGATGGAATACCTATGACTGAACGCTGCGACCTGCTGATCAGCAATGTAAATGCCGCCACCATGGATCCGTCCCTGCCCGGTGGCTACGGCGCCGTGGAAGATGCCGCGGTGGCGGTTACCGGTGGCCGGATTGTCTGGATCGGGCCGCGCCGGGAGCTGCCCGAGTGCGCCGCCGACCAGGTCATCGACGGCGAGGGCCAATGGCTGACACCGGGGCTGGTGGACTGCCATACCCACCTGGTTTACGGCGGTCACCGTGCCTCCGAATTTGCCCGGCGGCTGGGTGGCGAGAGCTATGAGGAGGTCGCCCGTGCCGGTGGGGGCATCCTGTCGACGGTGCGCGCCACCCGCGCGGCCAGTGCCGAGCAGCTTTACCACGGTGCGGAGCCGCGCCTGAAGGCACTTTTGTCCGAGGGTGTCACTACCATAGAGGTGAAGTCCGGTTACGGCCTGGAGCTGGATACTGAATTGAAGCAGCTGCGCACCGCGCGCCGGCTGGCGCAGCACTACCCGGTGGACATCGTCACCACCTGCCTGGCCGCCCATGCGCTGCCGCCGGAATACGACGGCCGCGCCGATGAATACATCGACCTGGTGTGCGGGGAGATCCTGCCGGCAGTGGCGAAGGAACAGCTCGCGGATGCGGTGGATATGTTCTGTGAATCCATCGCCTTTTCGGTGGAGCAGTGCCAGCGGGTGATTGAGTGTGCCAGTGAGCTGGGCCTGCCGGTCAAGGCACATGCCGAGCAGTTGAGCAGCTCCGGCGCCACCAGTATGGCGGCGAAAGCCGGCGCCCTGTCGGTGGACCACATCGAGTACATTACCGATATGGATGTGGCCGCAATGGCCGAAAACGGAACCGTGGCAGTGTTGTTGCCCGGCGCTTTCTATACCCTGCGGGAGACGCGGGTGCCGCCAGTGGACAAGCTGCGCGCATCCGGGGTCAGCATGGCGCTGTCCACGGACCTCAACCCGGGCAGTTGCCCCATCGCGTCCCTGCGCCTGATGATGAACATGGGCTGCAACCTGTTCGGCCTGACACCGGCGGAAGCGCTTGCCGGGGTGACCCGCTCTGCGGCGCGGGCGCTGGGCCTGTGCTGCTCACGCGGGGTCCTGCGTGCAGGGCTGCGTGCGGACATGGTGCTGTGGCCCATGGATACACCGGACCAGCTGGCCTATGAATACGGGGCCATCAAGCCGACCGGGATTTTCTTTGGAGGTAAGAATGTTACAGCTGGCTGATATGCGCCTGTGGAGTGGTCGTACCGACTCCGAGGACGGCAAGGCGGGCGAGCGCTGGCACCAGCGCATCACCCCGCTGCAGCTGGACAGCGCGCCCGGGCTTGCGATCCTGGGTTTTTCTTCCGATGAAGGGGTGCGCCGTAACAAGGGCCGCATCGGTGCTGCCAAGGGGCCACGTATCCTGCGCCTGGCCATGGCCAACCTGCCGGCCACGTTTGACGCCCCACTGTACGATGCCGGCAATGTGCGCGTGGAAAAAGAGGACCTGGAATCCGCCCAGTCGCTGCTGGGTGCACGGGTCACCGAGTTGCTGGACGGAGGGCACTTTCCACTGGTCCTGGGTGGCGGCCACGAGATTGCCTACGGCAGTTACCAGGGCGTAGCCCGCTGGATGCGCGAGCTGCACCGGGACAAGACCCTGGGGATCATCAATTTTGATGCCCACCTGGACCTGCGTATACCCGCGCCGAAAGGTTCATCCGGGACGCCTTTCTACCAGATTGCAGAACAGTGTGAGATTAACGGCAAGCCGTTTAATTACCTGTGTGTGGGCGCCGCCGACAATGCCAACACGCCGGCACTCTATAACCGCGCGGACGAACTCGGTGCGCAGGTTATCCGCGACCGGGAAATCACGCCCTGGAACCTGGACAATGTGCGGGAAATTATCGAGGGCTTTATCGGCGGGGTGGACCTGGTTTATTTAACGGTCTGCCTGGATGTCTTCCCGGCGGCGGTGATGCCGGCGGTCAGTGCCCCTTCCGCCCGCGGTGTGCCGCTGGAGCTGTTCGAGCCGCTGCTGGATACTGTGCTGGAATCCGGCAAGGTGTGCCTGGCGGATATGGCCGAATTCAATCCCTACTTCGATATCGAGGATCACGCCGCGCGCACGGCGGCCCGGATCGGTTTCCAGATTGCCAATGGGGCTGCCGCTGCAAAATAAATGGTACCAGGCTCGGGTACGGGCCTGGGATGACACCTGCAGCGGGCGGCGTTCAGCCCGCTGATGACAGCGCCGGTAATGCGGTAAATAAAATGGTGGCTGCCAGCAGGACGACCGATGGCCACGTGTTCAGCAGCTTTTTCCATGGCCGCCCGGCATTTCTCAGGGTTGCTTGCATCCCATTGCCTCCTTTCGATCGGTAAGTATTGCCTTGGAGTAAGTAAAGTGCCCGATTGTTTCATCGGCCACTGAAAAATTCTTTCGTTTGCCCGGGGCTGTCACATTCACCGGTACTACCAGTCCACGAATCAGTCCCGCTGCAAATTTCCTCTCATCGCCAGGGGGCACCTGCCCCAGGTTGGCCTGGTCGTTGATGTCCCCGGAGCAGGACTTGTTTGACATTGCTGGCTTCTCGGGGAGAGGGTGACGCGAGACGGCCTATTTCAGCCCGGGTATTTTGCCCCGCAAGGCAAAGGGGTCGATATAGCAGACCTGCGAAGTTATTGCGGGATCCTGTCGCGACGGTAAAACACGAGTCAGCAGGCCGGGCAACAGTGACAATGCTGGAATTGCAGTGACGACTGTGCCCGGCCCGCTGGGGGTGCTCTGCGGGCGTCAGGTGGTTACGTGCAAGCGTACTTCGATGTTGCCGCGGGTGGCGTTGGAGTAGGGGCAGACCTCGTGTGCGCGCTCGACCAGTTGTTCTGCCTCCGCCTGCTCCAGGCCGGGCAGGTTTACATGCAGGTCCACATCGAGGCCGAAGCCACCTTCCACCTGGCCAATGCCCACTTCACCGCGCACATTGGTCTCTGCTGGCACCGTGACCCTGGTCTGGCCGCCGACAAATTTCAATGCGCCGATAAAGCAGGCGGAATAGCCCGCAGCGAACAGTTGTTCCGGGTTGGTGGCCTCACCACCAGCACCACCCAGTTCTTTCGGGGTGGCCAGGTTGACGTCCAGCACCCCATCCGAGGAAACGGCCTTGCCGTCACGTCCGCCGGTTGCTGTGGCTGAAGCTTTGTAGAGTACTTTCATGATTTCATCTCTTCTCTGGGTCGGGTTGTGGCGCGATGCGCTGTTGCTCGCGCCAGCCTTGAATTCGGGAGAAGGTTATCGCGATAACAGTTATCGCGACAATTAAATGTGACTATGAACGCGATAGTCCCGGGCGGGGGTCGGTTCCGGTGTCAGAGATGGGTATTGATGGTGTCGCGCAGCGAATCCAGCTGCTGCTTCAGTTTGCGCGCAGTTTTCTCATCGAGTCCGCTGATGCAGAAAATGCGTTCGGGAACATCCCTGGCCTGCCGCTGCAGCTTCCTGCCCGCTGCCGACAGCAGGATCAGCACGCGGCGGTCGTCCTCCGGGTCGCGCCGGCGATCGATCAGTCCCTGGGTTTCCAGCCGGCGGATTACCGGGCTCAGGGCACCCTTGTCCTGCATCAGGCGGGCGCTGAGCTCAGTGGCGGTGATGCCGTCCCGCTCCCACAGCACCATCATCATCAGGTATTGCGGGTAGGTGAGGCCCAGCTCATCCAGGATCGGCTTGTACAGCTTGCCCATCGCCAGCGACGTGGAGTAGAGACTGAAGCAGAGCTGGTTGTCGAGCCTGAGGTCATCATCTTTGGATCTGGGCATGGGGTGCCGGAACCTTACAGCAATCTGGGACCGCAAGTGTAAAGCAGGCCGCCCGGCACTTGTACACAGTCTTTCGGCATACTCCCTGCCGAAGGCTTCTCTGGGGCTTGTTGTCCAGGGTGTCCTCCGGCAGCTTTCCGGAATGGATTCAGGTGCCAATATGCAAGCGTACATCCACATTGCCGCGGGTGGCATTGGAGTAGGGGCATACCTCCTCATGGGCGCGGTTGGCGACTTTCTCCGCCTCCTCTTTGGCCATCCCGGGCAGGCTGATGTGAAGGTCGATATCGAGCCCGAAACCCTTCTCCTGCGGACCGATGCCCACCTCGGCGCGCACACTGGTGTCATCCGGCAGCTTCAGACCCCCTTTGTCGGCGACATGTTTCATGGCGCCGATAAAGCAGGCCGAGTAGCCGGCAGCAAAGAGCTGTTCCGGGTTGGTGCCGTCGCCACCACTGCCGCCCATCTCCTCGGGCACGTCCAGTTTGACGGCAAGTTTTCCGTCGGACGATTTGGCCTCGCCGTCACGGCCACCGGTGGCGGTAGCGACAGCGGTATAGAGGGTCTTCATTATTGCGCTCCCTGGTTCATTAATTGGTGCCCCAGCAGTGTAGCCAGCTCTTTCCCGGCCGGGGCGGGCCGGGCACGGCCAGGCTGACAAAAATTTGTGTAAGCTTTTTGCCGCCGCCGGTACTGTAGAACCGGATGACACCAGGAAAGGGTTAAGGAGTAGCCTTGAAGGCCCGCGACACGCAGTTTCAGCAGCTTCTCAATGATTACGGCGCGGGCATTGCTCGTGTCGCGGGGACCTATGCCCGCACCACGGAGGAGCGGGATGACCTGTTGCAGGACATCTGGCTGGCCATCTGGCGGGCGCTGCCGGGCTTTCGGGGTGAGTCCAGTGTGAAGACCTTTATCTTCCGCATTGCGCACAATCGCAGTGTTACCGAGCTGGCCCGACGGCGACCGGACCAGGACGATACGTTGCTGGAAGGTGTGACAGATAGTGCGCCGGGCCCGGCCGAGCGGCTGGCAGGACAGCGGCAGTCAGAACAACTTCTCTCTGCGGTGCAGGCACTGTCGCTGGGTCTGCGCCAGGTCATCAGCCTGCGGCTGGAGGGGCTCAGTTACAGCGAGATTGCCGAGGTACTGGGTATCAGTGAATCCAATGTGGCGGTGCGCCTGAATCGTGCCCGCCAGCGACTGTCGAAACGGCTGGGAGAACACAGTGAGCGATAACCCCCATCAGGCGAACGACCACCCGGGACGTGATCCGGCGGATGATTGGTCCGGTCTGGAGAACCTCTGGCAGGAGCAGGTCCGGCCAGTGCCGGCAGGGGCAGAGATAATCCGGCATGTGCGTCGGCAGGAACGCCGGTTGCGCATCAACGCGGGTCTCGAGTGGCTGGTTGCTATCGCCCTGGTGACGTTTGCCCTGGTGCGACTCTTCTCCGCAGCATCCACAGAGAACATCCTGCTTGCGACGCTAATCCTCTTGCTGGTGGTATGGGCCCTGAATTTTTCTATCGCTAATCGCCGGGGATTGATGGAGCCCCATGGCGAATCCGTACAGGCGTACATGGACCTTGCCCTGCTACGTCTCCAGCGCCGCCGCCGCGGCGTGCGCTTCGCCTGGTTGTTGTATGCCGTGGAAATCTCGATCTTTATTCTCTGGGAGCTGGCCGAAAGGTTCGGGGGCATCGATACAGGCTTCAACCTGTTATCGCCCGGTGCGCTGGTAACTGTGCTGGCGATAACTGCAGTCATGGTTGCCTGGAGCCTGTTGGTCTGGCGCCAGACCGGTCGCGAAAAGCGCGTAATCGAGTCGCTCAGTCATTAAGCCGGGAAGAAATTTGTAAGGTTTGTTTTTGCGCTGGGACTGTAGGAATACATGTTTAGCAAGGAGCAAACCATGAAAACAAACCGATCTATTATCTGGCTGGGAATCCTGCCGGCGCTTATCGTGCCTGCTGCAATGGCGGGGCTTGCCGAGCGTCCCGGGGATAAATCGCCGCAAAACTGCTTCGGACTGCGGGTTGCCATTGTGCAGCCGGTTCAGCCCTTTGTGTGGGACCCGGGAATGGCAGGTGAAATCAATGTAATCCGGGGGCAGGCATGATGAGCGATATTGAAGCGCTGGTGCAGCAATTCTGGCAGGCGCTGCAGTCCATGGGGCTGCTCAAGGGCCTGCTGTTTGTCCTGTTTTTCCTGGCTGTCTGGTTCCTGCCGGCCCTGGTGGCGCTGGTGGCCAATCGTCGCCATGCGGGGAAGATATTTCTCGCCTGCATCCCGGCCATCGCTTCCTGGATTGCCTGGCTCGCACTGCTAGCCTGGGCGGCGACGGGACGCTACCAGCAGTGGGGGCGGAAGCCGGTGGCTGTTGAGACGCACCCCGATCCGGAGCGGTAGCCGTGCACGGGTCAAGGGGGTTGTCACAATCCGGCAATTGCAGCCTCCGGGGGCAGGGGTTATGTTATTGGCAATAACAATAACCAGCCGAGGTCCCCCATGGCCGAATCCGGGATGATCGCCAGCAATGCCCCCAAACCCAGCCGCCTGCGTATCGGGCGGCGCTATCGTGCCAACCGTCTTGATGGCCCCTACGATGCCATCCTGGTCGGCTCCGGTATCGGCAGCCTGACCACGGCGGCGCTGCTGAGTGCTGCGGGCAAAAAGGTCCTGGTGCTGGAGCAGCACTATACCGCCGGCGGCTTTACCCATGCCTATGACCGCAATGGCTATGAGTGGGATGTCGGCGTCCATTACATCGGTGATGTGGGCGGGCATCCCACCATGACCCGCCGCCTGTTCGATTTCCTCTCCGCAGGCGCGCTGGAATGGGCGCCGATGGACGATACCTACGACCGGATCTGTATCGGCGAGCAACAGTATGACCTGCGCGCGGGGCCGGAGAATTTCAGGCGGGAGTTATTACAGCGTTTTCCGGGCGAGGAAAAAACGCTCGACCGGTATTTCGAGCGTATCGCAGCGGTGGGCAAAGCCATGCCGCTGCTGACCATGGAAAAGCTCCTGCCGCGCTGGTGCGCTCCAGGCCTTTCACTGTTGAAGAAATGGCGCCTTCCCTCCTACCTCAACCGCACCACTTACGAGGTGCTGCGCGAGCTCACTGACAATGAGGAGCTGATCGCGGTACTGACCGGCCAGTGGGGCGATAACGGCATGACGCCCAAAACCAGCAGTTTTATTATCCACGCGTTGATCGCCAAGCATTACATGTACGGTGGTTTTTACCCGGTAGGCGGAGCCAGCCGGATTGCCGAAACCATCATTCCCAGGATCCAGGAAAGCGGTGGCGAGGTATTCACCTACGCGCGAGTGGAGACCATCCTGCTGGACGGCCATCGCGCCCGCGGCGTGCGCATGGCGGATGGGACCGAGATACTGGCGCCGGTGGTGATTTCCGGCGCGGGGGTATTCAATACCTTTGAACGCCTGCTGCCCCACAGCGCCACCGAGGCTGCCGGTTACGATCGCCAGTTGCAGGAGGTGGAGCCGTCCATGGCGCACCTGTGCCTGTATATCGGCCTGCAGAAGACGGCCGAGGAGCTGGGCCTGCCGAAAACCAATTACTGGCTCTACCCGAGTGTCGATTACGAAGGGGACGTGGACAGGTTCCTGGCTGACAGCGAAGCCGAGATTCCCCTGGTTTATATCTCTTTCCCGTCGGCCAAGGATCCCAGTTTCAATGCGCGCTACCCGGGTCGGGCCACCATCGAGATAGTGGCGCCGGGCCGGTACGAGTGGTTCGAGGGCTGGAAGGAGCGGCCCTGGGGCAAGCGGGGTGACGACTACGAGGCGCTGAAGGAGTCGTTCAGCCAGCGCCTGCTGGAGCATCTATACCGGCACTTCCCGCAACTGCGGGGCCAGGTCGACTACTGTGAACTTTCCACGCCTCTCTCCACCGCCTGGTTCTGTGAATACCAGCGCGGGGAGATCTATGGCCTGGACCACGATCCGCAGCGCTTTGAGCAGGGCTGGCTGCGCCCGAAGACCCGTATAAAGGGACTGTACCTGACCGGGCAGGACATCATGAGTTGCGGCGTGGCCGGGGCAATGTATGGCGGTGTGATTGCGGCGCAGAGCATCCTCGGCTGGCGCCGGGGCGTGCCCCTGCTGCGCCGGGTATTCTCGGGATCTGCGCCCGGAGAATATACTGTTCCCAGTGCCAGGGCCCCCGGCTGATATCCGAAACCCTCAGAAGTAATACCAAAAATATTTGCAATAAATATTTTTAGAAGTGCCGAAAAAATAAAGTACCAGCTTTATATCGACTGGAGAGTGGCTACTGGGGGCGGCTGCTCGACCTTCCCGGCAGAAAGGGGAGCGATCAATGATTACTTCACCTGTCTATTGCAATCAGATACGACGGCCGCAGAATCACGGTGCTTGACCGCAGAGTTGCCAGAAAACTATTTCCCGGGCTGCTCGAAGGGTAATGGCATAAAAAGGTTGATCACTACCTGGGCCGCTTACCTCTGTATACATTATATGAGTTGCGTATAATACGCGGTTCGATTCGCAGTGTGTGCTCGAAGGATTATTAAAGAGCGGTTTCCCTAGAATAAATAAATGCAGGTTTACCGTTCTGTACAGGGAAGTGAGCGTATTGTACCCATGCCGAAATATTTTAGAACAGTAGCCACTTTTCTGTTGGCAGCATTACCTTTGCTGACCGCAGCACAGGGCCCTCTCCCCGCAGAATCACACACTCAGGAGTTGCAGCGCCAGCAGGAGCGCGAGCGGGCGTTGCGTGAGCAGCAGGAAAAAAAAGCTGATGTGCGTTTCAGGGATCCGGGTTCCATTGCAGAAATGGAATTTATTCCAATAAGCGAGGATCCCTGTTTTCCCATCCGGGAAATTCTCCTCGAGGGAGACGAGGCTCGCCGGTTCCGGTGGGCCTTGAATGCAGCCGATCCTGCCGAAGACCCGGCTACCGGGCGTTGCCTCGGCACCAGCGGTATCAATATCGTTATGAAGCGCGTTCAGAACGCGATTATCGCCAGGGGGTACGTTACCACCCGGGTACTGGCCGCACCGCAGGACTTGAACACTGGTGTGCTCACGCTGACGCTTGTGCCCGGCCGTATCCGTGAAATCCGTTTTATCGACGACACCGACCCCCGGGCTACCTTCGGCAATGCCCTGCCGGCGGAAACGGGTGAGCTGCTGAACCTGCGCGATATCGAGCAGGGCCTGGAAAATTTCCAGCGGATTCCCACCGTAGCCGCCGATATCCGTATCGCGCCCTCTGACCGCTACGGCGCCGAACCGGGGGAAAGCGATCTCCTCATCGCCTGGCAGCAGCCCGCAATGGTGCGCACCAATATCTCTCTGGATGATTCCGGCAGTGAAGCGACGGGAAAGCTGCAGGCCGCTGCGACCCTGTCCGTGGACAACGGGTGGATGCTGAATGACCTGCTGTATCTCAACGTTGGAAACAGCGTTTTTAACGGCGGTGGGAAAGATACCGGCAATTGGACCGCACACTACGATGTGCCCTACGGTTACTGGCTCCTGGGAGTAACCGCCAGCAGCTACGACTACCGCCAGACGGTGGTCGGCCCCTATGCTTCCTATGAGTACAGCGGTTCCAGCCGCAATGCCGATCTACGCGCAACGAGGCTGCTGTATCGCGATGCAAACTCCAAAACCGGCGCCTATGCCCGGGGTTGGTGGCGCAAATCGCACAGCCTGATTGACGATACCAAAATCCTGGCCCAGAACCGGCGCACAGCCGGATGGGAAGCCGGCCTGACCCACAAGCAATTTATCGGCCCGGCAACCCTGGAAGCCAGCCTGGCCTACCGTCGTGGTACCGGCGCCTTTGCTGCGCAGGCCGCACCAGAGGAGGCATTCGATGAGGGGACATCGCGCATGGAGGTGATCACTGCCAGCGCGCAACTCGCCCTGCCTTTTCAGGTCAGCCGCTACCAATTGCGCTACAGCGGATCCTGGCGCGCGCAGTGGAATCGCACATCCCTGGTACCCCAGGACCTTTTTTCCATTGGCGGCCGCTATACGGTGAGGGGTTTCGATGGGGAAACAACCCTTTCTGCCGAACGCGGCTGGCTGTTGCGCAATGAACTCGGCCTGCCACTGGGCAGCGCGCGGCAGCTGTATCTCGGCCTGGACTACGGAAGAATCGGCGGCCCCTCCGCCGGCTGGCAGTCGGGCAATGAACTGGCCGGTATCGCCCTCGGCCTGCGCGGCGGCTGGGGTAATTTTCAGTGGGATACCTTCGGGGGTACCCCGATCTACAAGCCGCAGGGTTTTCCCGCTTCCGGCATCACTGCCGGGTTCCGTATGAACGCCTCATTTTGATATCGGGCTTTTCAGTGCATTGAGTAATAGCCGGAAAAAGAAAGGAACAAGGACGTCCCATGAATCATGTTTTTCGCACTGTCTATAACTGCACGCTGGGAGTCTGGCAGGTCGCATCAGAGCTGGTGACCGCGCGGGGTGGGGGTAATACGGGCAGCGCCTGCGCCGGGCGCCGCAGCGGGGTTTCCGCGACTTTGCGCCCATTGAGTTTTGGCCTGTGGTTGGCGCTGGGGTGGGTGGGCCTGGCCGCGCCGGCCCTGGCCGAGGCGGAGCCGGTAGGAATGGCGCAGGTGCAGGGACGCATCCTCGCCGATCCCAAGGCACCGGGTGGACAGCGCCCGACAGTGATATTCGCCCCCAATGGCGTGCCCCTGGTCAACATCACCACGCCGAGCGAGGCCGGGGTGTCACGCAACCTGTATAGCCAGTTTGATGTGGGCAGTGACGGTGCGATCCTCAATAATTCGCGCAGCGATACCCAGACCCAGCTTGGCGGCTGGGTTCAGGGCAACCCGTGGCTGGCGACCGGCACCGCAAAGGTAATCCTCAACGAAGTCAATTCCGCCGACCCCAGCCGCCTGCACGGATACATCGAAGTGGCCGGTGCCCGCGCCGAAGTGGTCATCGCTAACCCGGCGGGCATCCAGGTTAACGGCGGCGGCTTTATCAATACCCCTCGCGTTACCCTCACTACCGGCCGCCCGGTTCTCAGCGGCGGTGCCCTGGACCACTACCGGGTGGAGCGCGGTGCTATCCGTGTGGAGGGCGCCGGCCTCGACACCAGCCGGGTGGATTACACCAATATCATTGCCCGCGCGCTGGAAGTGCACGGTGGCATCTGGGCCAATGAACTGCGGGCCACCCTCGGGACCAATCGCGTCAGTGCGGACCACCAGCAGGTGACCGCCACGGCCGAATCCGCGGCCAGCGGTGACGCTTATGCCGCGCAGCCGGAGCTCGCCCTGGACGTGGGCGCGCTGGGGGGGATGTACGCCAACAAAATCTGGCTGGTGGGCAATGAACAGGGGCTCGGGGCGCGCAATGCCGGCGATATCGGTGCCCAGGCCGGGGGCCTGGTGGTGACCGTCGATGGCCGCCTGGAAAATACCGGTGCCCTGCAATCCACCGGCGACGCGCAGGTCAGTGCTACCGGTGGCCTGGCAAACGCCGGAACCCTCAGCGCCGCGCGCGAACTGTCCCTCTCTACGGGTGCTGATATCGACAATCGCGGCGGCACGCTCAATGCCCGGCGCCTGGACCTCAGTGCCGATGCCCTGCGCAACCGTGACGGCACTATAGAGCAGACCGGAACGCAAGAGCTGGCCATTGACACCGGATCTCTCAGTAACCGGGATGGTGGCCGCATCGGGCTGTCGCAGCCGCTGTCTGGTGATGGCGGCGGGGCTGAGGGCGGCAATAACGGCACACCGGCAGACGACAGCCCGGTGCCGGAAGATGGCGCCGACGCGGGTAATGGGGATGGCGATGGCAGTACCAGCCCGCCACCCAGTGCTGCGCCGCTGGCGGGTGGTGTTATCGACATTGCCGGCATCCTGGACAATGACGGTGGCCAGATCGTTGCCGGCGGTGCCGTGGACCTGAATATCAGTAGCGGCTTCGATAACAGCGGCGGCCAGCTCGGTGCACGCCGCCTGGCCCTGCAAGGCGGCGACCTGCACAACCGTGACGGCAACCTGATTGTCAGTGATGCCGCCCGTATCGAAGCCGCTGGTGTCGATAACGACGGCGGCGTGCTGACTTTCCGGGACACCCTTACCTTTGCGGCCGGGGAATTTTCCAACCGCGGCGGTAATCTGGTCCACAATGATGCCGATGATCTTGCCCTGCAAATTACCGGCACGCTCGACAACAGAGATGGCACTCTTGAGACCCGCGCTGGGACACTGACCATCGACAGTCATACCCTGGTCAATGAACAGGGCCGGATCACCCATGCCGGCAGCGCGGGGTTCGAGCTGCGGGCCGATACCTTCAGCGGTGCCGCCGGTACCATTACCACCGCGGGCGAAGCTCAAGTTAACGTCGGCAATGCCGACCACCGCGGCGGAACCCTGAGTGCTAGCCGCATCACCCTCGACGCGGACAATTTTGACAACCGCGGTGGCACCCTGGTCGGCAGCGGCGAGCAGGACAATACAATCACCGTGGCCGGCACCCTGGACAACGGCACCCACAACGCCCGGGGTGGCAGTATCGCCAGTAACGGTGACCTGCAGATTCAGGCCGGCACCCTTGGCAATGCCGGCGGCAGTATCCAGCACGCGGGCACCGGCAGCCTGCAAATCGCTGCCGACAGCCTTGCAGGTGCCGGTGGCACCATTGCCAGCAACGGTGACCTGACCCTCACGGGCAATACAATCGATCTCAGCGGTGGCAGCACCAGTGCCGAACGCATTGCCATCGTTAGTGCCGACCTCGCCACCAGCGATGGCAACCTGGTGGCCACGGGTGAAGAGGCGTTGCAACTTGATATTGCCGGTACGCTGAACAACGACCGCGGCACCCTGGCTACCAATGGCGCCCTGGATCTCAGCGCCGGAGAACTCAGCAACCGTGAGGGCAGCCTGCAGGTGGCCGGCACTGGCCACAGTCAAATTGAGGTGGGCGGTAGTTTCGATAACACTGAAGGCCGCTTCATCACCGCCGGTGATGTCGACATCGATGCGGCGACACTGCTGAATACCGCTGGCAGCCTGCAGGCGGCCGGCGAATCCAGTCTCCGGCTGGCGGTTGCAGGGCGCCTGGACAACAGCCTTGCGGGCCAGATTGGTGCTGGTGACACATTGCAGGTCACCGCCACAACCCTCGTAAACACCGCCGGCCAGATTGAACACGCCGGCGATGGCAACCTGCAGATCGATGCCGTCACGCTCGAGGGTCCCGGTGGAAGTATCGCCAGTAATGGCTCGCTCCTCGTAACCGGTGACCGCGTCGATCTCAGTGGCGCCACCACCAGTGCCGAGCGCATCACAATAGACGCCGGCGATCTCACTAATGCGGAAGGCAGCCTGGTCGCCTCTAGCGCAGAAGCGCTGCAACTTTCCGTTACCGGCAGCATGAACAACGACCGCGGCACCCTCGCCACCAATGGCGCCTTTGAGCTGGGTATCGGTGAACTCAGCAATCGCGAAGGCAACCTGCAGGCCGCTGGTACCGGTGCCAGCCGGGTTCAGGTAAGCGGCAGTTTTGATAATAGCGGCGGCAGCCTGATTGCCGGCGGTGATACTGATATCACTGCTCGCAGTCTCATCAATAGCGGCGGAAGCCTGCAAGCGGCCGGTGAATCCAGCCTGCAGCTCACCGTCGAGGAGCTGCTGGACAACAGCCTCGCCGGCCTGATCGGTGCCGGCGGTGAACTGCGTCTCAGCGCCACGACCCTCGACAACAGCGCAGGCCGCATCGAACACGCCGGCCGCGGTAGCCTGCGGATCGACGTCGCCAGTCTCGAGGGGGCCGGCGGCACCATTGCCAGCAACGGCACGCTTGCTGTCACCGGCGACAGTGTCGATGTCAGTGGCGGCACCACCAGTGCCGAGCGGATCACGATAGGCGCCGGTGAGCTCACCACCGCGCAAGGCAGCCTGATAGCCACCGGGGAAGACGCGCTGCAACTCCAGGTCTCCGGCAACCTGAACAATAACGGCGGCACCATCGCCGGTAATGGCGCCTTCGATTTCAGCATCGGGGAACTGAGCAACCGCGAAGGCACCCTGCAGGCTGCGGGTTTCGATCCCAGCCAACTGTTGATCAGTGGAAATTTCGATAACAGTGACGGCAGCCTGATCACCGATAGTGACACCAGCATTGTGGCCGGTAACCTCATCAATACCGGTGGCAGCCTGCAGACGGCCGGTGCATCGGGCCTCCGGCTTACCGTCGAAGACCTGCTGGACAACAGCTTCGCTGGCCTGATTGCCACCGGCGGTGAGTTGCAACTTGTTGCCGCCACATTCAATAACAGCGCGGGTACCGTCAACGCTGGCGATGCGGTCGACATCGCCACGCAAGAACTGGACAACGATGGCGGTACGCTGGTCGGCAATGGCGCATTGATCCTGGGTGCCGACAGCCTGAGCAACCGGCAGCAGGGTGTCATCGCCTCCCTGGAGAACAGTGTCGAGCTGGATATCGCGGGCCTCACCGACAACCGCGGCGGCACGATCCAGGCGGCCCTCGACCTGACCCTCGCCAGCTTCGGCCTCGACAATGCCGGCGGCAAGATCCTGGGCGGCACGCTCAATGGCAATACGACTATTGATACCCGCGGGCAAAACCTTGAAAACAACGGCGGCACCATTGCCTCGGCCAGCGGTACCCTCGATATCCGGAGCGGCGCCCTGGGCAATGACGGCGGCTTACTGCAATCCGCCGGAAACCTACACCTGGATACCGCCGGCCAGGCACTGGTCAACACCAACGCCGGGGACAGCGGTGGACTCGTCAGTGGTGGTAGCCTGGTACTCGCGACCGGCGCGCTGGACAACCGCGCCGGCCTCGTCCATGCCGGGGGTGACCTCATCGCGCGCAGCGATGTGCTCGACAATCGGAGCGGTGGCCAGTTCGGTGGCAGCGGCAATGTCGACCTGCAAGGGACAGAGCTGCGCAATAACGGAGGTGTTCTCCATTCGGGCGGCGATCTCGGGGTGTTGCTCACCGGCACTGCCGACAACGATGCCGGCCTGATCAGTGCCGGCAGTGGCCTCAGTATCACAGCGGCAATTGTCGACACCCGCAATACGCAGGGAGAAACCCCGCTCGGCCCTCTCGGTCTTCAGGGCGACAGCATCGACCTCAGCGCCGGCCGCATCGAAAACCGCAATGGCCTGGTCGCCGCGGATACGCGCATCGAGATCACCGGCAGCCAGCTCGACAACACCCGCGGCGAAATCTCTTCCGCCGGCACACTTGGCCTGACCGTCGACGTTGTCAGCAACACGCTCGGCACCCTTTTCTCCGGCACGTCGCAGACAATCACCGCCGACAGCCTCAGCGGTGACGGGCGTATCCTCTCGCAGGGCGAGCTCACCCTCACCCTGAAGCGGGATTTCACCAATACTGGCGAAGTCACCGCTAATGGTAGGGCCGAGATCAATACCGATGGCCTGCTCATTAACGAGAGCACCATCCAGGCCGGCGAGCTTCTTCTCCGCGCCACGGATATCGACAATACAGCCGGCGGCGAAATCAGCGGTGGCTTCACGCAGCTGAGCGCCAGCGAGAGCGTGACCAACCGCGGCCTGATCGACGGTGCCCAAACCCGCATCGACACCGACACCCTCGATAATATCGGCAGCGGTCGCATCTATGGCGACCATATTGCAATCCAGGCCGAAACGATCACCAACAGGGAGGAGAGCCTCGGAGGTGAAACCAGGTCCGCGGTTATCGCCGCCCGCCAGCGACTCGATATTGCCACCGGCTCACTGATCAATCGGGAAGAATCCCTGATCTTCAGCGCTGGTGCCGGCGCCGAGGCACTGAATATCGGCGGCCAGCTGGATGAAAATGGCCATGCCACTGGCCGTGCCGGTTTTGTGCATAACGCCAGTGCCACCATCGAATCCCTCGGGGGCCTCACCATTGACACCACGCGCCTGCTCAACAGCAACGAGCACTTTGCCAGCGCGGAGATACAGGTCGCCGGGCCCACTGATATCGTGCTGATCCAACCCAAGGGATATCAGGACAAATACACGCAAAGCGAACTCTTCGCGCTGGGCTGGACCTATACCAACTGGAAGGGTGTTGGCGCCTACTATGATCCATCCGGCAAGCGCGTCGAAGATTGGACGCAATACGAAGTCACTCGCACCGAATACGAAACCCAGGTAACCGAAAGCGCTCCGGCTGTTATCCGCTCCGGTGGTGATATGACCCTGCGAGGCGGCGAGCTGGTGAATGACAAAAGCCAGATTCTCGCCGGTGGCGCCCTGATCATTGACCAGGACAGTCTGGACAATATTGACGCCGAGGGTGAATACCGGATCAACGAAATAGGCACCAGCCGCGCAACCTGGGTCAAGCTTACCGGCTGGGATGACGACCATAAACGCAAATGGGGCCAGGAGTCGGTATACGCACCTGGCGATCAAGTCACCAGCTTCGATTTGGGTTTAGCCAGAGCCGAGGAAAACCTGAGCGGCGCGGGAGACGGCTACAGTATTGTCGACCGCAATACCGATACGGCAGCCAGCGGTAGCGGCCGTGACAGCGCGGACGCAAGTACTGACTCCCGTGAGATTGAAGCGGTGGTGGCCGGCCTTCATGAAACCGACGGCCCGCAGAGCGAGTGGCGCCCGGAGATCGACACCACCGACGGTGCATCCGTCGGGGAAGGCCAAACAGCAGGCGCCGCCACAGGCCCACAATCGAGCGCGGGCATCACAACGCAGCGGGCCGATGGCTCCGTTCCCACAGAAATTCGCACCGTGGGCGCCGATACCGCCATCCCCCAGAGCAGCCTCTTCCGGGTGCAACCGGAGAGTGGCGACTACCTGATCGAAACTGACCCACGTTTTGCCAGTTACCGCGGCTGGCTTTCTTCCGACTACCTGCTGGACGCTCTGGATTACGACCAGGACCTGGTGCATAAACGCCTGGGCGACGGCTTTTACGAACAGACGTTGATTCGTGAACAGGTTGCCCAGCTTACCGGTCGCCGTTTTCTCGGCGATTACTCCAGTGATGAGGACCAGTACCGCGCCCTGCTCGAAGCCGGGGCCACCTACGCCGAAGCCTGGGACCTGCGCCCCGGTGTGGCGTTGACCGCCGAGCAGATGGCACAGCTCACCAGCGATATCGTCTGGCTGGTGGAGGAAACCGTCACCCTTCCGGACGGTAGCACTACTACCGCCCTCGTGCCCCAGGTCTACGTCCGCGCGCGCCCCGGTGACCTGGACGGTAATGGCACGCTGATTTCAGGCGAAAGCGTCCAGTTTGACCTGGCCCAGGATCTCACCAACACCGGCACCATTGCCGGCCGCAGCGCAGTCAAAATTACCGGGCAGAATCTCCGCAACCTCGGCGGTCGAATTACCGGCGACCAGGTATCGCTGCACGCCCGCAAAGACCTGGACAATATCGGCGGCACCATCGATGCCGAGAGCGGCCTCGCCGTCAGCGCCGGCCGCGATATCAGTATTGCCGCCACTACCCAGAGTGATAGCAACCGCGCCGGCCTCAGCGACTTCAGCCGCACCAATATCGATCGCATCGCCGGACTCTACGTCAGCAAGGGCAACCTGGTGGCCACTGCCGGCCGCGACTTCACCCTGCAGGCCGCCGAGATCGTCAATAGCGGTGACGGCGCAACGCAGGTCAGCGCCGGCCGCGACCTCGGCCTGGAAACCGTGGAGACCCAGTACCAGGAAAATACGGTCGGCGGTGACAACTACCACCTGAAGCAGGGCCATACCGAAGAAGTCGGCAGCAGTGTCCGCGGCGGTGGGCAGCTGCTGCTGAGCAGCGGTGGCGACACCAGCCTGCGCGGTGCCGAAGTCAGCGCCGGTGGCGATATCGGCCTGGTCTCCGGCGGTGACCTGCTGATCGAATCCGCCACCAATACCCGTAACTACGATTACTATCACAAGCAGGAAGCCAGCAGCTCCCTGAGCTCGGAAAAAACCACCGCCACCCAGCACTACACCGAAGAAGTGGTCGGCAGCAGCATCACCGCCGGTGGCGGCGTCGCCATGGTTGCCGAAGGCGATATCGCGATCCTCGGCAGCCAGGTGGATGCCGAAGATGATATCGTCCTGGACGGGCGCGACATCACCATTGCCGCCAGTGAGCAACGGCAGAGCCACTACCACGCCAGCAGCAAATCCGGGCCCCTCGGCAGTGAAGGCGCAGGCCAGGCCAGCGCTCAGCTACAGCTGGCTGCTGCCGAACTGAAGAGTGCGGCGGGCGATATCAGCCTCGACGCCGCGCGCAATATCACCATTGCCGCCAGCAACCTGGAAACCGTCACCGGCAACATCAACCTCACGGCCGTGGACGACCTGCTGATAGCCGCCGGCGAAGTGCTGGAAACCAGCAGCAGCTGGTCAGAAGACAGCGGCTACTTTACTGGCGGCGACTTCTACGCCTCCGAACAGCGCGCCGGCACCACCGAGACCACCGGTGCCCAGGGCAGCAACATCAGTGCTGGCAACAACCTTAATATCGACAGTGGCCGCGCCACGGTGATCGGCTCAGACCTTGGTGCCGGCAATAACCTCAACATCGAAACAGATATCGGCGATATCGAAATCCTCGCTGCCCGCGAGACCAGCCGAACCACCTACGGCGAAGAGGAAACGCGGGTCAGCTTCGGCGACGTGGCCAGCAGCCTCTCCAACCCCGACGAGCTGGTCAAGTCCGAAGACGGGCAGCTCAAGATCAAACTCGCCGACGCCGAGTATCGTGCCGTCGACAGCGAAAGCACCGAAGTCAGCCACCGGGGCAGTAACCTCACCGCCGGCAACGATCTGAGCCTTGATGCCATCGGCGACCTGACCGTGGAAGGCTCCAACCTGATCGCCGATACCGACGATAGCGGTGCCGGCGATATCGCGCTCGCCGGCGAAAACGTCGTCATCAGGGAAGCCAGGGACAGCCTGCAAACCAGTAGCGAGGAAACCAGCGGCAGCGCCGAACTCAATGTGGTGGTCCAGCACCAGGCTGTGGAAGTGGCCAAGGCGGCCAAAGCCCTGGACGAAGCCGCCGATAACCTCAAGCAGGCCAAGGAAGACTACCGCAAATATGAAAAAGACCTGAAAAACCTGAAGGGCACCCTCAAGCAGCTGGAAGCCGACTACCAGAACGGGGCCCCCGGTGTTAGCCAGGAGGATATCGTTGAACTGAAACAGATCATCGACGATGCCGAAGGCGACAAGGAGTGGTACCAGGCCGGCATTGTTGCCGCCGCTGCGGAGGTCACTTCAAAGACCACTGCGCTGACACAGCAGACCGCCGCCGCAGCCCAGAGCAGTGGCACCTACGGCTTCAATGCCGGCGTGCAGCTGGATGTCGACGCCACCCGTACCGGTAGCGAAAGCCAGCAGACCAGCTCCCTGGCCAGCAACCTCAGTGGCCAGAACATCACCATCAACACCGGCAATGAGGACGGTACCAGCGACGGCAGCACGCAAATCCGCGGCAGCCACCTGCAGGCCGACAACCAGATCGCCATCGATACCGGCGAACTGGCTATTGAAGCCAGCCGCGATACCGCCAGCCAGCGCACCCAGACCGACCACGGCCAATTCAGCGTGCAGCAAACCTTTTACGGTGCCGGCGGTGGTCCAACCGTCAGCGGCAGCATGGATAGAAGCCAGGCCCGGGACCGGCAAACCACTTACAACAACAGTACCCTCAGCGCTGACCAGATCGCCCTCAACAGCAGCGGTGACACCACCCTGGCAGGCGCAAACGTGCATGCGGGCAGCCAGCTGGATGTGGCCGTGGGTGGCGACCTAACCGTCGAATCCCAGCAAAACCGCGCCAGCGGCTCAAATAACAGCGCCGGTATCAGCGGTGGCTTCGGCACCAGCGGAGGAGATGACAGCGGCCTCACCAGTGTCAACGGCGGCGCCAACAGTGCCAACGGCAGTTACCAGAGCAAGGAAACCGTGCTCACCAGCCTCACCTCCGGCGGCGCGGCCGATATCGACGTCGGTGAACACACGCAGATCACCGGCGCACTGGTAGCCACCGTGGACGAGGAGGGTAATGACCTCGGTAACCTTGAGCTCAGCACCGAAACCCTCGACTACGCCGACCTCAGCAATACCGACTACACCAGCCAGCAGAATGCCGGTGCCAGCACCAGTGTCGGCTTCACGGGCAGCAACCCCGCCGATCCGGCACAGCAGAATGCTCAGGACGCGACCGGCGACGACCTGCGCCTGAACACCTCCAATGTTCAGTACAGCAACGAGAGTCAGTACAGCAAGGACAAGACCCTCGCGACTGTGGGCCAGGGTAATATCACTGTGCGGGATGAGGACAGTGAGGAGAATGGAGACCTGGCGGGCCTCAATCGCGATGTGAAGAGCACCGAAAAGGAGCTTTTCGAGGTTGAGCGGCAGGAAGGGAATATCGATGTAACCGTTGATCACCGGATACTACAAGAAGGGCTGATCGACACCATCGCTGGAGACCTTGAAACGATTGAAGCAGGTATCCAGCAGTGGGCAGAAACTCCACTGGGGCAAACACTTCGGGCCGGCTACACAGCGCTCCTTGAAGCATTCAATAACGGTACTATTGACGACGCCGAACTGCTTGCCCAAGTGAAAGCAATGGCTCGCACCATTGAGGAGCGAGAGCGCTGGTATAGAGAGCAAACTGGCACCATAGAGGAGGAAAGCACTCCTCCGATGCCTGGGGACTCTGAAGGCAATACCTATGACTATGCAGAAATCACCCTGGAAGGACCCCCCCAATCCGACGATGTAGAAAGTCAGGATGTGCCGGAATCACAAGAAACTATTCCGACGCAAGGTGAAGTCCTGGCTGAAATCGCCATACCGGCCTTCGACGCCGTGCTGCAGGACCTGGGTGGCAATGGTCTGGTTTCGGACGAGATCGCCGCGGGCTTCGGCAACCTGATAGAGACAGCCTACGCGAATCATCCGGAGGCGACGGAGGCGGCACTGGGCGCCCTGCAGTCTGTACAGGAAGCCGGTGCGGAGGTCCTTTTCGCTCTTGACGATGCCACCGGCAATGTTGTCATTTCCAACTGGAATAGCCTGAGTGAGGAAAACCAGGCACGTTTATCCGGAATGGCTGCGATTATTCCAGTTGCCAGGGCAAGGACGCCGGATCTGGATGCGCCTGAGAAACCTACATCCAATGACGGCGATTGGGGAGGAAGTTCAGGCGATGGTTCGGATATTGGGTCTGATGGTAAAGGAGGGGTTGAAACTTATTCGGGTTCGAATCCGGGGGTCGAGCCAGGTGCAGCTGATGCTGAGGCTGGTGACCTTTTAGCCAGAAATGATGGCGACCGCTTTGATCTAGATTATCATGAGAATCATATACCACCAGGAAGTAGAAATGGTGGGCACTTGTTGGAGAGGCATGTCGGATTATCTGATGCAGAGTTGATTGCAAGATCCAATGGTACAGGTGGGCAGCGTATACCGCTGGGTGGCTCTTCTTCTTTCTCTAGCAAGCAAGCTGCTGAGCATTATGTAAATCAAACGTTGAACAGGAATGAGGCTGAAATAAATTCTTGGTTGCAAAGCAATCCAGGCTCTAAGCCAAAAGCTTTCGACTCAATTTTTGTTCAGCCAACTGGCCGATACGTTCCTGCAAAAAGCTCTACTGCATCTAATGTCAATGGTGTTAGAGTGGTTGTGCAGGCTGACTCAACGAGCCCAAATGGCTACCGAATAATCACAGGTCACCCAATTGATGAGTAAAAGATATCCAGCGTTATTTAATTTGTTAGCGGGCCCGTTTTATCAGTGTTGGTACGAATATGACTGTAGGCCGGCATCTGAAATACTTTATGATGCTGTTGCTCAGTCAAAAGATGAAGAAAAAAGTTTAGCAATAAATGAGATTAATAAAATAGTTTCATGTTGCTATGAGTCTTCTCAGTTGGATGAGATTTTGGGGAAAGAGATTGGGTGCAACTACAACCCGGGTGATGATGGAATATCTAGCCTTGATTGGCTTTTAGAGATTAAAGAATCCTTGGAGAAGGAATTGAAAAAGAAAAAGGGAGTGTAAAAGGGGAACCCATTAACTGAATAGATACGCACGAATCACGTTTGCGTATACGTTATGATTCAGATCAATCAATATTTTTTTCGAAAGTAAATAATATGTTGAAGGCTGCGCCAATAGGCTTTGTGGAAGCAGCGAGTTCTCTCGCATCTAGCATGCGATGGCGCTATCTAAAAGAACAAAAAACTGTTACGGGACGGACAGTGGCGAAAAGTAGCGCTCGCAGTCGCGAATACCGTGAACCCAAGGTTTGCCTAGCTGCTCGCAGGCTTGGCGCACAGCATGGGCGCTACCGACCAGGCTCTTGAAGCGGCTCTCAAAGTTCCGGTTCAGGTAAAGCCAGTGTCGTGGATCAATTTGCAGGCGCTCGAGGATCGGCCGCAGCTTGCTGTCGATAGCTCCGCGTTTATTCTCCCGTAGGCAGCGTCCACTCCAGTCCACCAGCTCCAGGTAGTCCGACAGACGGAAGGGCATCCCCTCTGGCATGGATTGCCGGGGATTGCCCACGAAGGGGAATAGCTGATCAGGCTGATAGCCGCCATCCCTGGTCGCGGCAGTACGCCGCTGGACCGAGGTATGGTCGGAATCTTCCGGTGTCTCGGCCATTGTTGCCCGGATCGGGTTCAGGTCTACGTAGGCCATACAGGCTACCAGTGCCCGCTCGTCCAGCAGGGCCTGGGACTTGAAGCGGCCCTCCCAGAATCGACCGGTGCACCGGTCTTCCCGGTTGGCCTCACGGGCGATGGGCTCGTTGAGATAGCGCATAAACCAGCTGATGTCGGTAAGTCGCGCACGCCAGCTCTCTGCGACCACAGCAAGGCGGGCAAACTCAGCGGAGCCCAGGGCCTCTCCACGGACGAAACGCTGGGAAAGGCTCGTACCTTTGCACAGCTGGTGCCAGCGCTCCACTACTTCGCGTAGGTCCCAGTCAGCCGTCTGTGCGGAATTCACGTACAGCACCACATGGTAGTGGTTGCTCATCACAGCATAGGCACAGATCTCCAGCGCAAATATACGGGAGAGTGAAAGAAGTTGTTCCTCAATCCATTGCCGGCGGTGCTCAAAGCTCTGTCCCGTACGCTCGTCCCGCCCACACAGGAAGGCGCGTCGTACGCAGCGTGACACGCAGTGATAGTATGGAGTGGTTTCCGGGCAGATCTGGGTCTTACGCGGCCTGGTCATCGGTAGATTTCAGATTGCTGGATGGATAAACAGTATTTTGCATGGCTTGCCAAAGAGTGCAACAAGGAGGGCGCAGGATTGTCTTTATTTAATGGGTGTCCCTTTTATCGTCTTACGCCGTGCTGCAGGACCTGGGTGGCAATGGTGTGGTTTCGGACGAGATCGCCGCGGGCTTCGGCAACCTGATAGAGACAGCCTACGCGAATCACCCGGAGGCGACGGAGGCGGCACTGGGCGCCCTGCAGTCTGTACAGGAAGCCGGTGCGGAGGTCCTTTTCGCTCTTGACGATGCCACCGGCAATGTTGTCATTTCCAACTGGAATAGCCTGAGTGAGGAAAACCAGGCACGTTTATCCGGAATGGCTGCGATTATTCCAGTTGCCAGGGCAAGGGCGCCGGATCTGGATGCGCCTGAAAAACCTACATCCAATGATGGCGATTGGGGAGAAGACTCTGGCGGTAGTTCGGATAGCGGGCCTGATAGTAGTCGTCTCGCTGATTCGGCGGATGCATCGGAAACGCCTGAATGGGATACTGCGCAGACTCGAGTGGATGGGGAATTTGATACGCCTGAGAGGGAGGTGGTTTCTGGTGATGCTAAAAATACAACTGTTGAAGATGAGATACCAAATGAAGTATTTGATCCAGGATTAAACATTACCCCAGACAGCACGATAGACGAGTACCCGTCTATCGGTGCTGATGGAACGTTTGTGACTGACTCAAAAGCTATTGAAAGCGTAATTGGTCCAATTCCCGAAGGAGCATCTGAAATTAGAATAACAAGACACCAAGCTGATGAACTTGAATCTGACCTTGGCTTAAATCCGGGCAGTTTAGAAAAGTCAAATACGCTTTCAGTAATCTCTAATATTGGCGAACGCTGTCCGCGATGCCCAGTCGGTGACGCCGGAAATGAACTGTTTTTAGGTGATGGTCAGGGTCTTCCTGGTGGAGGTCCAGAGTTGGTTGTAGAGAGTATTCCTTCTAATGGTGGCGACGGTGTTAAACAAATAAAAGTCATTGTCGAGGATTAGTTATGGACCCTGTACTAGAAAGAACTGGAAAAGAAATAAAGTGCCCTAAATGCTCATTTAACTTAAGGTATTCTTGGCTAAGCCTAATCAATAAAAACTGGATCGGGATGTACTCAAAAGATGGATTTTCTTTGTTGGTTAGCGAACAGTTGGCGAAAATGGCTGATAAAGAAGAGTTGCTAGAAAAAGTAGCTCGCACCTATGAGGAAAATAGAAATTTCGGCAAGCACTACGGGTTTTCTGTAAGAAATGAGATGAAGTGCCCAAATTGCAAGTTTCCGTTAACGTCGCGCACTAAAGAGAAGTACAGAAAAATAATAGATAGTCGTCTTGTGTTTTTAGACGGAATGACATTTATTAATGATGAAAAAAGTTACCAAGTGCGAATAAAAGTAAAGGATACCCATAACTAAAGTTTAGAGTGAGCTGAATCGGCAGATGCCTCCGTAGTCGTTCCGTCCGCAAAGAGATACACAACATAAATCCTGAAGGCGTGTCATTCTCTGATGAGTTGTGAGGTTTATAATGGATGATATCCCTGTTGCGAAAAATGAGTGTAAACCTTTATTGGAGCTTATTGAGTTAATTGGTGAGACCGAGTGGAGGAAAGGTACTGCTAGCGAGTATGTCGCAAGAGAGAAAGGTAAATGGGTATTAAGAAAACAAACTCAATATCCCCCATCAGTTTCCTTTCGTTTCAAGAACGAAAAATCGGAAACTGTGAGTCGTTTGAAGCGTGCAATAGAGGGGTACGTGGGGTGCATAAGCTGGACCTTGACTAAGCATAAACGTGTAGATTTGCCGGGGACTAATTGGACAATAGAGCCTGCGCGGCTATGGGAGATAAAGGATAAGGCCAAAGAATTGGGAGTAACCCCCAAGCAATATATCGCCAAATATGAGCCAGGTTTTGGTCCAGTTGCTTTTGAGGACCTTTCTGGTTTAATTGAATATCTACGTAATGAATTTAACGTGCTAGGTTAACCGGAAACAGCAGGGAATGTATTTCAATATTAGGGGTCACCTAATACCTAATAAAAAGGACACCCATTAATTATTTATCTTGAGGCCAACTTCTACGGACCTTGCTTCTGTGTGATTGAGGATGGGTGCTCGACGGAGTAAAGGGCTAATTTGTGGGTGTCCGCGCCAGACCACTCTATGGAGGCGTAATGATTCCTCGCATCAGGTATGCGATGGCGCTATTTGAAAGCGTAGTTAGGTTTTACGTGACCGAAGGTGGGGAAAGGTAACGCTCGCAGTCGCGAATACCGTGCACCCAGCGTTTGCCCAGCTGCTCGCAGACTTGGCGTACAGCATTGGCACTACCCACCAGGCTCTTGAAGCGGCTCTCAAAGTTACGGTTCAGGTATAGCCAGTGCCGGGGATCAATTTGCAGTCGTTCAAGGATCGGTGGCAGCTTGCTGTCGATAGCCCCGCGTTTATCCTCCCGTAGGCAGCGCCCACTCCAGTCCACCAGTTCCAGGCAGTCCGACAGGCGGAAGGGCATCCCCTCTGGCATGGATTGCCGGGGATTGCCCACGAAGGGGAATAGCTGATCAGGCTGATAGCCGCCACCCCTGGCCGCGGCAATACGCCGCTGGAGCGAGGTATGGTCGGAATCTTCCGGTGTCTCAGCCATCTTGGCACGAATCGGGTTCAGGTCCCCGTAGGTCATACAGGCTGCCAGTGCCCGCTCATCCAGCAGGGCCTGGGACTTGAAGCGCCCTTCCCAGAATCGACCGGTGCACCGGTCTTCCCGGTTGGCCTCACGGGCGATAGATTCGTTGAGATAGCGCATAAACCAGCTGAAGTCTGTAAGGCGCTCACGCCAGCTTTCAGCGACCTCGGTAAGACGGTCAAGCTCGGCCGAGCCCAGGGTGTCCCCACAGGCGAAACGCTGGGAAAGGCTCGAACCCTTACATAGCTGATGCCAGCGTTCTACTACTTCGCGAAGGTCCCAGTCAGCCGCCTGTGCGGAATTCACATACAGCACCACATGGTAGTGATTGCTCATCACGGCATAGGCTCAGACCTCAAGCGCAAATACGTGGGAGAGCGAGAATATGCGGTCCTCAATCCATTGCCGGCGATGCTCAAAGCACTTCCCGGTACGATCGTCCAGTCCACATGGGAAGGCGCGCCGAACACAGTGCGATACGCAGTGATAGTATGGAGTGGTTTTCGGGCAGATCAGGGTCTTACGCGGCCTGGTCATCGGTAGATATCAGCTTGCTGGATGAATAAACAGTATTCTGCATGGCTAGCCAAAGAGTGCAACAAGCAGGGCGCAGGATTCTCTGTATTTGATGGGTGTCCCTTTTAATAATCGCTGTGAACTTTCCACGCCTCTCTCCACCGCCTGGTTCTGTGAATACCAGCGTGGGGAGATCTATGGCCTGGACCACGATCCGCAGCGCTTTGAGCAGGGCTGGCTGCGCCCGAAGACCCGTATAAAGGGACTGTACCTGACCGGGCAGGACATCATGAGCTGCGGCGTGGCCGGCGCAATGTATGGCGGTGTGATTGCGGCGCAGAGCATTCTCGGCTGGCGCCGGGGCCTGCCGCTGCTGCGACGGGTTTTCGGCAATTCCGCGGGGGGTAAATCCGTGGATCACGGGGGTGGAGGCATCTCGGCACCGGTACAATCTTCCGAGTCTTCCTGAGGCGTTCCTCCGCCCGGCAAAGCTTCTGCCTCCATGGCATCAAGGACAGGAATATAGGAGTGCGCGGTGATAAAAGATTGCAGCCGCAATGGCAGATTGAAAGCGTTTCTCTTCCTGTCGGCAACCCTGGTTGCCGGCCTCTGTAGTGCCTACGACGAGGCGCTACCACGCTATGCGCTGGTGATCGGTAACAGCGATTACGCGTTTGCCCCGCTCAGGAACCCGGTCAATGATGCCCGGGATATGGCCAAAAAGCTGCGGAAGTTGCGTTACCGCACGACCCTGGCCACAGATATGAACCCGCAGCAGCTGCGGGCGACGGTGGCCGAATTCTATCGTTCCGTCTCCGGCGACAATGCGGTGACAGTGTTCTACTACGCCGGGCACGGGGTGCAGCTGCAGAATACCAATTACCTGGTACCGGTCGGGGTATCCATCGATGACCCCATGCAGCTGGTCGCCAACGCGTATTCGATCAATGAGCTGCTGCGGGAAGTGGAGCAGTCCGGCAGTAGCCAGAATATTGTGATCCTCGATGCCTGCCGCAACAATCCGTTCAGGAAGACCCGGGCCGTGGAGTCCCAGTTAAGGCAAATCCAGGCGGGATTGGCGATGGTGGAGGCGCCGCCCAGTACCCTGATCGCCTACGCCACCGAGCCCGGCAATGTGGCCGAGGATGGCCGGGGCAGGAATGGCACCTATACGCGGGCGCTGTTGCGGCATATTACCCGCGCGGAAACTGCCGAGGAGCTGTTCAAGAAAGTGCGCCGCGACGTTTTGCGGGCTACCGATAACCGCCAGACGCCGTGGGAGCATTCCTCGCTGCTGGAAACCTTCTACTTTGCCCCACCCAGGAACAAGAAGATTCCCAATGTGGTGAGTTTCTAGCGGACAGGGTCCTGTCCAGAAGTTAACTGGCGGAGGTTAACTGGTGAGAGTTTACCGGTCAGAATACGCCGATAATTCCCGCCAGCAGCATGGTGGACTGTTCGCTGACATTGCCAAAGCGGGCGCTGCCGAAACGGATATCCTGCCGGTAACTGTTGTACCGGAGCTTGCTGCGGAACAGCAGGTTGCCGGACATGGGTATTGTCCAGCCCAGGTTGATGGAATAGCCGCTGCTGCTACCACTGGTCTTGCCGTAGATATCATCAAACTCCAGCATTTCGCCGGCTTCGACGCCATCGCCGTCACCAAAGAAGCGATTGTCGGCATCCAGTGAGGCATAGGCGACAGAGAAATCCAGTTTGCCGGCATTGGCAAAGCTTTTGCCGATATTGATTCCGGCAAATGGCCCGGACTGCCGGTAATACTCGTAATCCGTCGCGCGCGTGGCGCTGTCCCGGACAAACAGGTCCAGGTTGGTCTCCCCCGACTTGTAGCCAATAAAAAGGCTTAACAGGTCGCTGGCCTGGTAGCCGAACGTGATATCCAGGTCCTGCCGGCTGGCGTCGCCGATAAAGTCCTCCTCGGAAACCTCGGCATCTTCCACCGAGCCGGAAATATTCAGGGCAAGGTTAAAGCGCTGGTAGGCCAGGCCGCCGGTGAGGTTTGCGACCGGGAAGACGATGGTCTGGTCGAGTTTTTCCGGAAAGGCATAGGTACCGTAGCCCATCTCCAGCCCGCCAAATTTGTGGATCTCCAGGCCCGGCGCGTCTTCCCCAGCCTGGGCGACAAGCACGGGCGATGCTGCGATGAGAAGGGAGCAGGCAAGCGCTCTACTGATATAGGTGGGCATCCGTTGCTCCATGGTTCCTTGTGATTAGGCCGGTACTTCTGTGCCGTCCTGTGTTTTCCCGGTTGTCGGCCTGACAGCGATCAGCCCGAGGGCAGTGGAGAGCAGGGCAAAGCTGAGGATAAACAGGCCATTGAGTTTTACCTGGTTATGCCTGATGGAGGCCGGCGTCCAGATCTTGCCCGGATCAAAGGCATAATCCATCAATAGCTCGGCCGGCAACAGGTTGCCGGGTTCGACGCCGGGGCGGTACTCATTGCCAATGGTGACGCGGATGTTTCGTGTGCCGTCCTGGGTGGGGACCGGCTGGGAGACGACGACACTGAAATAGGTAAGGAGGTAGAAAGCCAGTGCCGGTAACCCGAGCAACAGTGTTGCGCTTGCCAGCAACCGTCGCGCTGTCCGGCCCAGGGCCGGGCCCCAGATCCATACCAGGAACAGGCAGATGCAGCAGAAGGGAACGGCCATCTTTACCGCGAGGCCTGCGGGGTCCGGTGGATCTATTTCCCCGGCCCAGACTCCCAGGGGACCGGCCACCACCGCAGCCGCAGCTGCAGCCCAGAGGGAGCCAATGTTTTCCAGTGACGACCTGATATCCATGGCCGCCACTAAAGTGGTTGGATCACGTGGATAAACGGGTCCTGCAGAATGGTGATCTTTTCATTGAACACCTGGTCATTGCCGGAAACACGAAAGCGGTAATTGCCGATCTTGATCTTCGAGCCGGGGGTGTAGCTGGTCCAGTCTTCTCCACCGGCGCGAAATGCACCCTCCGGCATATAGTGCATATATGAGCCCTCGCTGGCCGCACTAATCTGGGTACGACAGTAGGCGCTATCCGGAACGTCACTGTCTATCGCGCCACGTGCGGACTGGATGTTTTTATCGGCTGATTCGATATGTTCCGAAAGTGATGCCCAGGATCGGCTATTGGCAGCCTGCCAGGCCGACTCCAGCTGCGCTGCCGCATCGGCCCGGTTCTGGCTGATGGTATCTACCATTAGTTGCAGGACTGCCGGATCACCCTGGGTCCGCTGGCGCCACTGCTCGATCTCCTCGTCCAGTGCGATGACCTCATTGGCCATGAAAAACAGTTTCTGGCTGTTGGGGCTGCCGTCGTTCTCGATCACCAGTGGTGGCGCGCTGTCACGCTCGATGGTGATTTTGGGATAAGTGGGAATGAGCGGCTCGATTTCGGAGGTGTTGCTACAGCCTCCTGCCAGCAGGACGGCGAGTAAGGTCAGGGCAATACGTGGCACGTAAGTTCCTTTTATGCAGTGCCGCAATTCCCGCGGGGGAGGTGAAGTGCGGCGGGGTTTCTTTTTTATACAGCCACATCATCGTGAATCTTATGCGTATCGGGACCTGAGCACAATAACAGCCGCTACTGGCCCCGCCTAAGATTCCGCCCGTCCCTGTGCGTCATTGCGGGGATTGCGCGCGCTGACCGGGAAGGGCTACGATGCCGCGACTGCCCTATTGTTTGCGGCAGCCAGCGCGCGTCGCACTGCGGCGTGAACAGCCGTTGGTAATCCAGTTGAGGAAGTGCGAATGTTCAGTCATGTAATGGTCGGTGCGAACGACCTGGAAGAGTCGAAGAAATTCTACGATGCGGTCCTGGCGACCCTGGGTTACAAGCCGGGCGTTTTCGATGAGAAGGGTCGTTGTTTTTACTTTTCCGACAAAGGCATCTTCGCGCTGACCCGGCCGATCGATGGCGACCCGGCCAGCCATGGCAATGGCAGCACCATCGGTTTTGCTGCAGAAAGCCCGGAAATGGCGGATGCCTGGCACGCCCAGGGCCTGGCCAATGGTGGCGTCGCCTGTGAGGACCCGCCCGGGGTGCGTGAGGGCTCGGGCATGAAGCTGTACCTGGCCTACCTGCGTGATCCCTCGGGCAACAAGATCTGTGCGATGCATCGCGTGGCCTGAAGCCCCCGCTTCACGATTCAGGGTGGCCAGGGTGACGGCCGGCCTGTGACTCGGGATCGGGTCATCATGTAACAGGGATGTTGATATGAATCTGCAGAAAATGGGCGGCATAGCCGCTCTTGTCGAGGCGCTCGCCTATATCGTCGGTTTCACCGTGATGCTGACGCTGCTTTCCCCGGACAATGCCGCGGAGATGGTGGCGGCGGACTGGCTGGCCTTCAATATCGAGCACAGTGCCGTGCTGGGTGCATGGAACCTGTTTATCTACGTGGTGTTCGGGTGCTTCCTGGTGGTACTGGTCAATGCGTTGCACGAGCGCCTCAAGCGCCGTGCACAGGCAATGATGTCGACGGCTTCGGTGTTTGGCTTTATCTGGGCCGGGCTGGTGATTGCCAGTGGTATGGTGGCGAATATCGGCCTGGAGCGGGTGGCCGGGCTCCATGCCTCTGAGCCGGGGCAGGCACTGGTTATCTGGCAGTCCATCGGTGTGGTCCAGGACGCACTGGGTGGTGGTGTGGAAGTCGTGGGTGGCCTGTGGGTGCTGTTGCTGAGCTGGGCGGCCCTGAAACAGGGGGCGCTCCCCCGTCTGCTGAACGTGATCGGCCTGCTGGTGGGGCTCGCCGGGATCCTGACGGCAATACCTGGCCTGGGTGGGCTCGGGGCCCTGTTTGGCCTGGGCCAGATTCCCTGGTTTATCTGGCTGGGGATATTCATGCTACGCAATGATGTGCCGGACCAGCGCCCGCAAGTCAGCGCTGGCGCCGGGGCGACGCCGGCCGGGTAGGAGGTCGGGCCAGAGGTTTCAGTTTGAACAGCGGCCGGGGCCTGATGGGCGACACCGGCGGTATGCTGTCATTGAGAACGTCTGCATGCCGCCCGTCAGCCGCCTCGCTGAATTCTTTTTAACAGCTCCCGGGTCTGGCGAATACCCTCGGCCTCGTCCAGCCGGTTGCCCTCGTACTCGATGCCGACCCAGCCCCGGTAGCCTGCACTTTTTACGATCTGCATCATGCGCTGGAAATCGGTCTCCACTGCTTCGCCCTGCGCATCGAAATCATAACTCTTGGCACTGACGGCTTTCGCCCAGGGCATCAATTCCTCAACACCCTGGTAGCGGTCATACTGCTCTCCGCTGTCGCGGTCGATCACGAAATTGCCGAAATCCGGCAGGGTGCCCACGCGCGGGTGATCCGCGCGGCGCATAACCCCGGCCAGCCACTGGCCGTTCGATGAGAGCCCACCGTGGTTCTCCACCAATACATTCAGGCCCAGGTCCGCGCAGTCCTCCGCCAGCAGGCGCAGGCCGTCCGCGGCCTTTTTCATCTGCTCTTCATAGCTGCCGGAACTCTGCGCATTGACGCGGATCGCATGGCAGCCCAGGGCGTGGGCCATCTCCGCCCAGCGCCGGTGGCGCCTGGCCGTCTGCCGGCGCTCAGCTTCAGAGTCCGCCCCCAGCTGGCCCTCGCCATCCACCATCACCAGCAGGCTCTGCACGCCCTCGCTGTCGGCCTGTTTTTGCAGGTTGTTGACCAGGCTGTCGCTGAGCCTGTCGGCGTAGAACTGGTTGACGTACTCGACCGCCTCGATATCGAACAGCTGCCGGGCCATGCGCGGGAAGTCTTGCGGGCTGGCGTCGCCGCTGTGGAAAGTGCGGTGCAGGGACCACTGGGCCAGGGAGATGCGGAACCAGGGAGAGGATTCAGTGGATTGGCTGCACCCCATGGGCAGCAGTGCGGCGGTAAAGGCTGTGGAGGTCGTTTTCAGGAACTGGCGGCGGGATGGATTGTGCATCGGGTTGGCTCCCGGATTATTTTTGTGGAATTGCAAAGGGTATCGCGGCCATGGGCCGCTCCTACAAAGTCTGTGCTGTAGGAGCGGCCGCCGGCCGCGAATGGCCGGAAAAGAATTACTTCTTCTTGCCGGACATGGCCGCCGCCAGCAGGTCGCCCATGCTGCCGCGGCCGTTGCCGCCGCCCTGTTGCTGGCGGTTGCGGTTGTTGTGCCGCTGCGCCTGGCGGCCCTCGCGCTGGTCGCCCTTCTTCACGCCGCCGCTGCCCTGCTCACCGGGCTCGTCGGACAGGCGCATGGACAGGCCGATACGCTTGCGCGGCACGTCCACTTCCATCACCTTCACCTTGACGATATCGCCGGCCTTCACCACTTCGTGCGGATCCTTGACGAACTTTTCCGACAGGGCGGAAATATGCACCAGGCCATCCTGGTGCACGCCGATATCGACGAAGGCGCCGAAGTTGGTGACGTTGGTGACCGTACCCTCGAGCACCATCGACGGGCGCAGGTCCTTGATTTCCTCGACACCCTCTTCGAACTGGGCGGTGCGGAATTCCGGGCGCGGGTCGCGGCCGGGCTTTTCCAGCTCGGCAATGATGTCCTTGACCGTCGGCACGCCGAATTTCTCGTCGGTGTAGTCCGCCGGGTTGAGGCGGCGCAGGAAGCCGGAGTCGCCGATCAGGCTGTTGATCTCGCGGCCGTTCTTCTCGGCAATGCGCTTGACCACCACGTAGGACTCGGGGTGCACGCCGGAGCGGTCCAGCGGGTCCTCGCCGTTATTGATGCGCAGGAAGCCGGCGGCCTGTTCGAATGCCTTGGGTCCCAGGCGCGGCACTTCCTTCAGCTGGGTGCGGTTCCTGAAGGCGCCGTTCTGGTCGCGGTAGCTGACGATATTGTTGGCGATTGACGCGCTCAGGCCGGAGACCCGGGCCAGCAGGGGCGCCGAGGCGGAGTTCAGCTCGGCGCCAACGCCGTTTACACAGTCTTCCACTACCGCGTCGAGGGAGCGGGCCAGCTGGGTCTGGGAAACGTCGTGCTGGTACTGGCCTACACCGATGGACTTGGGCTCGATCTTCACCAGTTCCGCCAGCGGGTCCTGCAGGCGGCGGGCAATGGAGATGGCGCCGCGGATGGTTACGTCCAGGTCCGGGAACTCCCGCGCGGCGAACTCGGAGGCGGAGTACACCGAGGCGCCTGCCTCGTTCACCATCACTTTCTGGGCCGACAGCTTGTATTGCTTGATGGTCTCGCCCACGAACTTGTCGGTCTCACGGCTGGCGGTGCCGTTGCCGATGGCGATCAGGCCTACATTGTATTTCTCACACAGGGCGGCGATGACCGCGGCGGACTCGCGGGTGCGGTTCTGCGGCGGGTTGGGGAAGATTGCGGTGTGATCCAGGATCTTGCCGGTGGCATCCACCACGGCGACTTTCACCCCGGTGCGCAGGCCCGGGTCCAGGCCGATGGTGGCCTTCTGGCCCGCCGGGGCCGCCAGTAGCAGGTCCTTGAGGTTGCGGGAGAATACCTTGATCGCCTCTTCCTCGGCTTTCTCGCGCAGTTCGCCCAGCAGGTCGGTCTCCAGGCTGGTCAGCAGCTTGATACGCCAGGTCCAGCGCACCACCTCGCCCAGCCACTTGTCTGCCGCGCGGCCCTGGTCCTCGACGCCCACGTGGCGGGCGATCATCACCTCGCAGGGGTGCGCCTGGCTGGGGGCGCGCTCCTCGTCGCCCTCGAGCCCCAGGTTGATGGCCAGGATGCCCTCGTTGCGACCGCGGAAGATGGCCAGGGCGCGATGGCTGGGTACCTTCGACCAGTCCTCGGCATACTCGAAGTAGTCGCGGAACTTGGCGCCTTCCTGTTCCTTGCCGTCCAGCAGCTTGGACTTCACCTGGCCGTCGCGCTTGAGGAAATCGCGCAGCTTGCCCAGCAGCTCCGCGTCTTCGGCAAAGCGCTCCATCAGGATGAACTTGGCACCGTCGAGGGCGGCCTTGATATCCTTGACGTGCAGGGAGGCGTCCTCGTTATCCGTATTGATGTAAGGCTGGGCCTGCTCTTCGGGATTCAGGGTCGGGTCGTTGAACAGGGCGTCCGCGAGGGGCTCCAGGCCGGCCTCGATGGCGATCTGGCCCTTGGTGCGGCGCTTGGGCTTGTAGGGCAGGTAGAGGTCTTCCAGCCGGTTCTTGGTATCGGCGGCATTGATCTGTTGTGCCAGTTCCGGCGTAAGTTTGTCCTGTTCGTCGATGCTCTTGAGGATCGCGGCGCGGCGGTCTTCCAGCTCGCGCAGGTAGCGCAGTCTTTCCTCCAGCGTACGCAGCTGGCTGTCATCCAGTTCGCCGGTGACCTCTTTCCGGTAGCGGGCGATAAAGGGCACCGTGGCACCCTCGTCCAGCAGGGCCACGGCGGCAGCCACCTGCCGCGTATTGACGTTGAGTTCTTCGGCAATTCGCGCGTTGATATCCAGCATCTTATTTTCTACATCCATTCCGCGGGGTGTACTTCTCAGCGCCGACGGGCCCGTTACAGGCGGTATCGGCTGGCTATTTGGGACGAGCATTATGCGCGAGCGGCGCCCGCTGCGGAAGGTTTGCGGCAGGCCCACTGGATGTTGCGATGGTCTGCATTCAAAAAGGCTTCTTTCCTTGCGGAACTCCAGTAGAATGCGCAACTAGTCAAATTTTGATCAAATTTTACTTGCATTCCGGTCGAGGGTCTTTGTGAGAATTTCCGAAAAGAACAAAATTTTTGCGGCCGTTATTGCCGTTGGAGTCGTGGCCATAGGCTTGGTGTGGCTGTTGCAGCCCAAGCCGGAGGAAAAAGTTGCCGAGAAGGCCGTGCCCCCGGTAGCGGACATCGTTTATGTCGACCCCGCCCGCCACACCCTGCTGGTGCCCAGCCAGGGCTCCGTACGTGCCCGCCACGAGATCGAGGTGGTGGCGCGGGTCGGCGGCACCATCGAGAGCGTCAGCGAGGCTTTCGTCGCCGGTGGCTTCTTTAGCAAGGGTGAAAAGCTGCTGCAGATCGAGCCCGCCGACTACCGGCACCAGCTGACCCGCACCGAGGCCAAGCTGGCCAATGCCAAATCGGTACTGGCACAGGAACAGGGTCGCTCCAAGCAGGCCAAGCGCGAATGGCGCGACCTGGGCACCGCAGAAGCCAATGCACTGTTCCTGCGCAAGCCCCAGCTGGATGCCGCCAAGGCCGAAGTAGCCGCGGCCCGCGCGGATCGCGACCAGGCCAGGCTCGACCTGGCGCGTACCCGCCTGCAGGCGCCGTTCGCCGGCCGGGTGGTGGAAACCTTTGTCGACCTGGGGCAGTACGTGACCCCGGGCACCAGGCTGGCGCGGGTGCACAGTACCTCCATCGCCGAGGTGCGGCTGCCGCTCACCGACCAGCAGCTCTCCCTCCTCAACCTGCCGCTGGGCCAGGCCATCGATAACGGCCCGGCCGTGCGGATGCGTGCACGGGTGGCCGGCCAGGAGCGCGAGTGGCGCGGCGAGATCGTGCGTACCGAGGCGAATATCGATCCCAACAGCCGTTTCGTCTATGCCGTGGCCCAGGTCCACAAGCCCTACGAGGGCGAGGTGCCGCTGATCAACGGCCTGTTCGTGGAGGCGCATATCGCCGGCAAGACCCTGGACGATATCGCGATCCTGCCGCGCCAGGCACTGCACGAGGGTGATCACCTGCTGGTACTGGATGCGGAGAACAAGCTGCGCTTCCGGGATGTGGAACTGCTGCAGACGGTCGAGGAGGAAGTCTGGGTGCGCGGTGATATCACCCGCGGCGACCGCGTGGTGGTCTCCAGCCTGGGTTATTCCCGCGAGGGCATGGTGCTTACCCCCAACCCGCTGAACGAGAAGCCCGCCGGCTTGCAGGTCGGCGACGACAGCCCGTCGGAGAGCGATGGGGCCGAGGTGGGTGTCGATGAGGCGCGGGCGACTGTTGCCGCCGACACCAAGCTGGAAAGAGAGGGCTGATCATGCAGGGCATCATCGGATGGTTCGTCCGTAACAGCAGGGCCGCCAACCTGCTGATGATCATGATTGTCATCGGCGGCCTGTTCGGTATTTCACATATCGGTCGCGAGGTGTTCCCGGCCATCAACCCGGGTGTTGTGCGGGTGGAAATCAGCTATCCGGGGGCCGGTCCCCGGGAAGTGGAGCAGCAGGTTACCCTGCGGGTCGAGCAGGCCATCTCCGAGGTGAAGGGCATCAAGGAGGTGAATTCCTTCTCCCGGCGCAGCCACAGCTCGGTCCGTATCGAGGCGACAGATGGTTATGACGAGCTGCGCCTGCTGAACGATATCAAGGTGCAGGTGGACTCCATCAACACCTTCCCCGAGAGCATCGAGCGGCCGGTGATCCAGCTGGAGGAATGGGCGCCGCAGATGATGATGATCGCCATCGGCGGTCCGGTGGGCCCGCACGAGCTCAAGGACACCGCGCTGAAGCTGCGCGATGAGCTGATCCTGCTGCCCGGCGTGCGCCGGGTGGACGTGTGGGGTGATCGCGCCGACGAAGTCTCCATCGAGGTGTCGGAAGTGGACCTGCGCCGCTACAACCTGACCTTCGACGATGTGGCCGGCGCCGTGCGCCGCTCCTCCATCGACCTGCCGGCGGGCATGGTGCGCTCCGACCGGGGCGATATCCAGGTGCAGACCCGTGGCCAGGCTTACACTGCTGACGACTTTGCCAGTATCCCGCTGGTAAGCCGCGCCGACGGCACCCGGCTGCTGCTGGGTGACGTGGCCAGTATTGATGACGGCTTCGAGGAAGAGGGTTCGGTGATCCGCTTCAACGGCAAGCCGGCGATGAACCTGCGGGTGTTGCAGGGCGAGCCGCTGGATGTGGTGGCCACTGCCGACCATATCAAGCAGTTCATGGCCGAGGCCCGTGAACAGCTGCCCCCGGGAATGGAGTTCGAGATCTGGTTCGACTTCTCCAAGGCCTACGAGGGCCGTATGGAGCTGCTGGCCGGCAACGCCCTGGGCGGCCTGGTGCTGGTGTTTGTGCTGCTGATGCTGTTCCTGCGCCCGGCGCTGGCCGTCTGGGTGACCATCGGTATCGCCACCGCGTTTATGGGTGCCTTCTGGCTGTTGCCCACCACTGGCGTCACGCTGAACATGCTGTCGCTGTTCGCCTTCCTGCTGATTCTCGGTATTGTCGTTGACGATGCCATCATCGTCGGGGAGGCGGTGCATGCCGCCCACGACCGCGGGCTCACGGGCCTGCAGGCCGCCGAAGCGGGGGTGAAACAGGTCTCGACGCCGGTGATCTTCGCCGTGGTTTCCACCATGGTGTTCTTCATACCCATGCTGTTCCTGCCCGGCAACACCTCGCAGATGATGTATGCGCTGCCGGTGGTGGTGCTGCTGTGCCTGGCTTTCTCGCTGGTCGAGTCGCTGCTGATCCTGCCGGCGCACCTGGTGAACATGAAGCCGGAAAAACAGGCCACCTCCGGGCTGGGATTGAAGCTGCAGAACCTTCGGGCCAGGTTCGCCGGTGCCATGAAACAGGCCGGTGACCGTTATTACCTGCCGCTGCTGGAAAAATCCCTCTCCAACAGCCGCGCCACGGTGATGATCTTCCTCATGGCGCTGTTCCTGTCTTTCGCGGTATTCAAGGGGGGCTACGTCGGTTCGGCGTTCTCGCCCAAGGTGCCGTCCGACATGCTGGAGCTGCGCACCACCATGGCCCCCGGTGAGTCCTTCGAGGAAACCAAGCGGGTGATGGAGAAGTTCGAGGCTGCCGGCGACAGGCTGGCGGCCGATCCGGAACTGCTGGAGAAAAACGGCGGCGTACCGTTTGTCGAGAACACAATGGTGTTCCTGTGGCGCGGTAACGTCACCGTGCTGCTGCAGCTGACCGATGGCGAGCAACGCGACGTTACCTCCGAGGAGCTGGCCCTGCGCTGGCGGGAATTCGTGGGTGAGCTGCCGGCCAGCGTCGAGGAAATGCGCATACAGCACACCATTAATGATGGCGGCGCCGGTATGTCGCTAAACCTGAGCACTGCGTCCGGCGATATGGACGAATTGCGCATGGCTGCCGATGCGGTCAAGGACGCGCTGGACAATTACGCCGGGGTTTACGATGTGCGCGACAACCTGGTCAGTGCGCGGCAGGATATCGAGATCCAGCTGAAGCCCCACGCCACCAACATGGGCATCGACCTGGCCGGCGTGGCCAAGCAGGTGCGCCAGGGTTTCTACGGTGAGGAGGTACAGCGTATCCCCCGCGGCCGCGAGGATGTGCGCGTGATGGTGCGCTACCCGCAGGAGGAGCGTGCCAGTGAAGAGCAGATTGACCGCATCCGTATCCGCACCAACGAGGGCGAGGTGCCGTTCAGCGCGGTGGCCGATGCAGTCTATGTGCCGGGGTACACCACCATCCGCCGCAGCGATCGTGAGCGCACAGCCCGGGTTACTGCGGAGCTGACGCCGGGTAGCGCCTCGGCGCAGGAAATCCTGAAACAGCTGCGCGAGGAGCATGTGCCGCAGTGGGAGAAACAGTTCCCGGGCTTTGCCCTGAAGACGGCTGGTGAAATGCAGGAAGAGGAGGAGTTCAGCACCGCTATTATCGCGTTCTTTGCGTTGTCGCTGTTTGCGATCTATGCGTTGCTGGCGATCGCCTTCCGCTCCTACTCACAGCCGCTGCTGATCATGACTGCGGTGCCGTTCGGGTTTTTTGGCGCGATTGTCGGTCACCTGTTGCTGGGCTACGAGATCAGCATCATGTCGATGCTGGGCTTCCTGGCCGCCGCAGGTGTGGTGGTCAACGATAACCTGGTACTCATGGATCGTATCAACCAGCTGCGCGCTGAGGGTGTGGCAGTGATGGAGGCGGTGGTCCAGGCGGGCCGGGACCGCTTCCGCCCGATTATCCTGACCTCCATCACCACCTTTGTGGGGCTGGTGCCGATCATGTTCGAGCGCTCGATCCAGGCCCAGTTCCTGATCCCGATGGTGGTCAGCCTGGCGTTCGGTGTTCTGTTCGCCACTGCGGTGACATTGCTCCTGGTGCCGAACCTGTACAAGGTGATCGAGATCATCCGCGCCCGGCTGCACAGCCGGCGCGGCTCCGACCCGGAATTGTCGGTGAGCCTCGAAAAGGCCTAAACTACCAGCCTGACAGAAAACGCCGACCCCGGGTCGGCGTTTTCGTATTTCCCTTTCCCTGTCGAGGAATGATTGTCGATGCGCGTGCCGCGTATTTATTCCCATGAGCCCCTGGCCGGGCGGACCGAAATCGAGCTGGACGAGGGCGCCAGCCGCCACCTGGTCAAGGTGCTGCGCCTGCAGGCGGGCCGCCCCCTGGTTCTGTTTGATGGCCATGGGGGCGAGTACAGTGCCGAACTCGCAGAGGCCGGCAAGCGCGCCCGCGTGCGGCTGCTGGACTGGGTCGAGGGCGATCGCCAGTCACCGCTGGCACTGACCTTGGCCATCGGTATTTCCCGCGGCGACCGCTTCGACTGGGTTGTGCAAAAAGCCACGGAGCTGGGGGTGGCCCGGATCCAGCCGCTGTTTACCGAGCGCTGTGAAGTAAAGCTGAAAGGCGAGCGACTGGAAAAGAAGCTGGCCCACTGGCAGCAGGTGGCAATCAGCGCCTGCGAGCAGTGCGCGCGCAACCGGGTGCCGGAAGTGTCGACACCACAGAAATTCTCCGGCTACCTGGGCGACGCCGGCGCTGACAGCGACCTGAAACTGGTGCTCCACCACCGTACTGAGAAACACCTGCGGGACCTGGAGTCCGAGCACGGCCGGCCCGGCTCGGCCCTGTTGCTGGTGGGTCCGGAAGGCGGCCTGTCCGCGGCGGAGATCGATGCGGCTCTGGCGCAGGATTTCCTGCCATTGCGGCTCGGCCCGCGGGTATTGCGTACAGAGACTGCACCAGTCGCCGCATTGTCTGTGCTGCAGTACCAGTGGGGGGATCTCTGAAACCGCGCCGGGTTTTCCATTAAGCGCTGCGCGGGTTAATCTTCGGGTTCGACAGTTTCATCCAGACAGGGAGAGGATGTGATGGTTAAACTGATTCTGTGGTTGCTGGGCCTCACCATCCTGGTGCTGTCCATCGCAATCATCGCCAAGCCCTCACTGGCGCGCAGCATGAGCGAGCGCCTCAATGAGACCGGCTATGCAATTTCCGCCTGGGGCCGCCTTGTCGTGGGGCTCATCCTGCTGCTGATCGCCGATACCCGGGCCTGGAACGTCCTGTTCAACGCACTCGGTGTGCTGCTGGTACTGGCCGGTGCCTATATGCTCCATATCGGCTTTGAACGCAGCAAGGCGCTGGCTATAAAGATTGCCCAGGGCAACGAGACGTTCCTGCGGGTCAGTGGGGCCATAGGCGTGCTGCTGGGCCTGCTGTTACTTTCCGCGAGTTGAGATCAGGTGACTGCCACAGATGTTTGCCACTGAACTGGTTATCTTTGACTGCGACGGCGTGCTTGTGGACAGCGAGACCATTGTCTGTCGCGTCCTGGCCGAGGAAATGAACAAGCTCGGCATGGAGACCACTGCCGAGGAGCTGGACGAGCAGTTCAGCGGGCGCCCGGCAAAAGACTGCCTGCTGGAAATCGAGACCCGCTACGGCGGGCCGCTTCCCGACCACTATTTCGGCAATACTGAACGGCGTATCCGCGAGGCTTTCCACCACGAGTTGCAGCCGATCGCCGGCATCGAGGACCTGCTCGATCACCTGCTGCAGGTCAGCCTGCGCAGCTGTGTGGCCTCCTCCGGCTCCCATGAAAAAATGCAGCTCACCCTGAACAAAACCGGCCTGTTCGAGTACTTCAATGGACGCATTTTCAGTGCCGATGACGTCAGGCGCGGCAAACCCTGGCCCGACCTGTTCCTGCATGCCGCCCACACCATGGGGGTGGAGCCCCATCGCTGCCTGGTGGTGGAGGATTCCATCGCCGGGGTAAAGGCGGCGGTGGCCGCGGGCATGCCGGTCGTGGGCTACAGCCGCCACCCGGTGCGCGCACCACAGCTGGAGCGCGAGGGCGCGCGGGTGGTCAGCGACCTGATGGCGGTAATGGACTACCTCTGACCACCGGCTACATTGTCTCAGCGGGCCAGGTCGACGATCACCGCTGCACTGCGACGGCCGTTCCGGCTGTCAATAAAGGTGCGTTGATAGCGGATACGCTCTATGCCGCCATCCAGCAGGTCCTCCACCAGCCAGCGCGGCACCGGCACCCGTTCGGTTGCCGTATCGCCGCCATCGCTGAAAAGTGGCTCACCGGTGGCATAGACGACCCGGTCGCCCACCATAAAGTAACCGCTTTCCGATTCGGCCCGCACGCCGCCGATATCCCCGTGCAGCTGCCAGCGCACCATCATTTCCCGCGAGTCGCCACTCAGTGTCTGCCGGGCCGGCTGCGCGTCCAGTGCCACCAGCCGTCCGCTGGCGGGCAGGTCGATCAGCAGGAAGTTCGACAGGCTGCCGGCCGGGCCGGCAAAGCTGCGACGGTAGCCAAGCCTGCGCACCCCCTCACCATACCAGGCCCGCAGCTGCCCTGGTGCCAGCCGTACCTCCTCGTTCAGTCGCGCCATGTCGGCGCCGAATGCGAGTGGGCGCTCCACTTTCTGCAGCACCCGGTTGCGGTCCAGGTCGACAAACTCGCCGTGCGATGAGCGGGCACCGCCGGCACTGGCCACGCGCCAGGTCAGCGATACCCTCAGGCCCCGCTGGGCATCCACCAGGGCGGTGTCGGGGGCCACGGTAAGCAGTTGCGGGGTATTGGCGTGGGAGGCGAGGAAAGTAAAGACTCCGGCCAACAGCAGTAGGGGCACCAGTAGCATCCAGCTGTACAGGCGCTTGGCGGGACAAACGGACATGGTGGCCTCCCGTGGCTGCAGGGCCTGCGGGTATCCTAGGGTGCGCCACGAGACACTGGTACGTGGCCACATCCGGGGCGTCACTGCTTGTGGCTGCGGTGCGCCAGCCAGCCTCTGCGGCGCATCCTGTGCGGCCCAGCCTATGCGGCCCAGCCTCTGCGGCCCAGCGTGTACTACAATGAAAATGACGCCAGCCAGTCGGGGAGCTTTCCTGATGACGCGATTTTTCTGTGCCTTGGTATCTGGCCTGCTGGTCACGGTGTCCCTGCCCGCCTGTTATGACGATCCCAACAAAAAGTATGCGCTGGAGCCGCTGCCCAATGTAAAGGAGGGCGCAGCGGAGCAGCTGGCACGCAAGGCGAACCCGTTTGGGGATGCCATGGTGCGCTACCTGCGTGGCAAGCCCCGTGAGGACGGGAACGAATTTATCCTGGGCGTGCGTTTTGAGCCCGGCGGCTTTGCCCCGCGTATGGATAGCATCGGTGATGTCGAGGCGCTGCTGGTCATCATGCGCGATTACCCGGCCATGCGTATCGTGATTGAGGGGCATACCGACAACGAGGGCGACCCGGAGAAGAATCGCAGGCTGTCCCAGGTGCGGGCAGACTGGGTGCGCCAGTTCCTGCTCGAGCGCGGCATCGATGCCGAACGGGTGGCAGCAGAGGGTTTCGGGGATACGGTTCCGATCGCTGACAACAGTACTCCGGCGGGGCAGAAGAAGAACCGGCGACTGGTGATACGCGTGGTGAATTTCGATTCGCAACCGGTGTCAGTGCAACTGCAGCATGAAGAACAGCAGGAGTCACCGGAAACAGGCAACCGGCCCGCCGATCAATGACTGCAGGCAGTCGATGAGCGGGCAGGCCGGGCACCGGTTCAGGCGGTGCCGATCTCCAGCGAGCGCAGGATCTCTGCGGTGGGGTCCACCTGGTTCATGGTATAGAAGTGCAGGCCCGGGGCGCCGCCTTGCAGCAGGGTATCGCACAGGTCGGTGACCACTTCCAGCCCCAGCTTGCGGATATCTTCCGGATTATTGAAGCTCTCCATGCGGTGGCGCAACCAGCGGGGGATTTCCGCACCGCAGTTGCGAGAGAACCGCGCCAGGTTGGTGAAGTTGGTAATCGGCATGATGCCCGGGTAGATGGGCGCATCGATGCCGGCTTTCTCGCACTGGTCGAGAAAATAGAAGTAGGCATCCGGGTTGTAGAAGTACTGGGTCAGCGCGCTGTTGGCGCCGGCCTCGAACTTGCCCTTCAGGTAACGAATGTCGTCGTCGTAAGAGCCCGCTTCCGGGTGAATCTCAGGGTAAGCGGCAACTTCCAGGTGGAACCGGTCGCCGGTATGGCGGCGGATAAAGGCCACCAATTCGTTGGCGTACACCAGCTGCGCCACAGCGCCCATGCCGGAAGGCATATCGCCACGCAGTGCCACGATGCGATCCACGCCCGCTTCCCGGTAGGCGTTCAGGAGTCCCAGCACGGTCTCCTCGTTATCACCGCCGAAAGACAGGTGCGGCGCGATGGAGATACCGTCGCGACGCAGGCCGGTGACGATATCCACAGTGGTTTCGCGGGTGGTACCGCCGGCGCCGTAGGTGACGGAGAAGAACGCCGGGTCAAACTCCTGCAGGGTCTCGCGGGTCTTGTACAGCTTCTCCCGGCCCTCGGGCGTCTTGGGCGGGAAAAACTCAAAGCTGATTCTGGGGGTGTCGGTCATGATACTGTCTTTTCCAGTCCCCGAGGGGCTGGACCCCGCCCGGTGCCGGAGTGCGGCAGGGCGGAATGACGATCTTGCAACCAGCATCGTCACGCCGGCTCGCGCCGGCGTCCAGTCTCGGTTCAATTAATACTTGTAGCTTTCTGGCTTGAACGGGCCTTCCACGGCAACGCCGATATACTTGGCCTGGTCCTCGGTCATGCGGGTGATCACACCGCCGAAGCCCTCGACCATGTAGCGGGCGACTTCCTCGTCCAGTTTCTTCGGCAGCACTTTCACGTACAGCGCGGAAACTTTCTGGTCCGCCGGCAGGTCGGCAAACTTCTCCTGGTACAGGTGAATCTGTGCCAGTACCTGGTTGGCGAAAGAGCCGTCCATGATGCGGCTGGGGTGGCCGGTGGCGTTGCCCAGGTTCACCAGGCGGCCCTCGGACAGCAGCAGCAGGTGATCGTTGTCTGCCGCATTGCGCACGATCTTGTGTACCTGCGGCTTCACTTCCTGCCATTCCCAGTGCTTGCGCATGTAGGCGGTATCGATCTCGTTGTCGAAGTGGCCGATGTTGCACACCACAGCGCCACTCTTCAGCGCTTTCAGCATATGCGCATCGCACACGTTGGTATTGCCGGTGGTGGTCACCAGCAGGTCGGTGTTGGCCAGCAACTCCTTGTTGATACCCTCGTCGGTACCGGTGTTGATGCCGTCCTTATAAGGGGAAACCAGTTCGAAGCCGTCCATGCAGGCCTGCATGGCACAGATGGGGTCCACCTCGGAGATCTTCACGATCATGCCTTCCTGGCGCAGGGAGGCGGCGGAGCCCTTGCCCACGTCACCGTAGCCGATCACCAGGGCTTTCTTGCCGGACAGCAGGTGGTCGGTACCGCGCTTGATGGCATCGTTCAGGCTGTGGCGACAGCCGTACTTGTTGTCGTTCTTGCTCTTGGTGACGGCGTCATTGACGTTGATCGCCGGCACTTTCAGGGTGCCCTCGCGCAGCATGTCCTGCAGGCGGTGCACACCAGTGGTGGTTTCCTCGCTGATACCGTGGCAGTTATCGAGGATCTGCGGGTACTTGCGATGCAGCAGCTCGGTCAGGTCGCCGCCGTCGTCGAGGATCAGGTTCGGCTGCCAGCCGGCCACGTCGTCACCCACGGTGCGTTCCAGGCACCACTCGTACTCTTCCTCGGTCTCGCCCTTCCAGGCAAATACCGGGATACCGCTGGCAGCGATGGCCGCGGCGGCGTGGTCCTGGGTGGAGAAAATGTTGCATGAAGACCAGCGTACTTCGGCACCCAGCGCCACCAGGGTTTCAATCAGCACTGCGGTCTGGATGGTCATGTGGATACAGCCCATGATGCGCGCACCGGCCAGCGGCTGCTCTGCGCGATACTTCTCGCGCAGTGCAATCAGGGCCGGCATCTCGCCCTCGGCGATTTCAATCTCGCGGCGGCCCCAGTCCGCCAGGGTAATATCGGCGACTTTGAAATCCTTGAATTCAGTGCTCATCTGGTTCATTGCCCATCCTAAAAGTTTGTTCGTGAATTTTTTGCGGCACAGGGATGTGCCGCCGCCGGCCCAGGCCGGCGCGAGCCCGCTGAATTCAAGCAGAGTCGCATCTCTGCGCCAGAATTTAGCGGGCGACAGCCAGATTATTCACGGATGAATTATCTGGCTGGGAATCAAGAAAGACCCGCGTGCTGTCGCAGGATCTCGGCCTTGTCGGTTTTTTCCCACGGGAAGGCAGTGAAGGTCTCGCTGCGTTGCTGGCCGCTGCTATCGGTCCAGCTGTAAGTGTGCTCGAACGGCTCGCGCCCGAAGTGGCCGTAGGCCGCGGTCAGCTGGTACATCGGGTGTAGCAGGTCCAGGGCCCGGGAGATGGCGTAGGGACGCAGGTCGAAGTGCTCGCGCACCAGCTCGATCAGTTTGTCCTCACTTACCTTGCCGGTACCGAAGGTATTGATCGACACGGAAGTGGGCTCGGCCACGCCAATGGCGTAGGACACCTGGATCTCGCAGCGCTTGGCCAGCCCGGCGGCGACAATGTTCTTGGCCACGTAGCGACCGGCGTAGGCGGCGGAGCGGTCGACCTTGGACGGGTCCTTGCCGGAGAAGGCGCCGCCGCCATGGCGGGCGGAACCACCGTAGGTGTCGACGATGATCTTGCGCCCGGTCAGGCCGCAGTCGCCCACGGGGCCGCCGATCACGAACTTGCCGGTCGGGTTGATGTGGTACTTGGTGCCCTCGTGCAGCCACTCCTGCGGCAACACGTGGTGCACGATCAGCTCCAGCACCGCCTCGCGCAGGTCTTCCTGGCTTACTTCCGGGCTGTGCTGGGTGGACAGCACCACCGCGTCGATGGCGCACGGCTTGCCGTGCTCGTCGTAGCGGAAGGTGATCTGGCTCTTCGCGTCCGGGCGCAGCCACGGCAACAGGCCGGACTTGCGCGCCTCGGCCTGGCGCTCCACCAGGCGGTGGGCGTAGTAAACCGGCGCCGGCATAAAGGTCGGGGTCTCGTCGGTGGCATAGCCGAACATCAGGCCCTGGTCCCCGGCACCCTGGTCTTCCGGCTTGGCACGGTCGACACCCTGGGCGATATCCACCGACTGCTTGCCGATCATGTTCAGCACGCCGCAGGTGTCGCCGTCGAAGCCCACGTCCGAGGAGGTGTAACCGATATCGGTGATCACCTTGCGCACCAGGTCTTCCAGGTCCACCCAGGCACTGGTGGAAATCTCGCCGGCAATCACCGCCACGCCGGTCTTTACCAGCGTCTCGCAGGCCACGCGCGCGTGCTTGTCGCGCGCCAGCAGTGCGTCGAGCACCGCGTCGGAGATCTGGTCGGCGATCTTGTCCGGGTGCCCCTCGGATACGGACTCCGAGGTAAACAGTCTGTATTCACTCATGTGAAAGTCTCCATGTCTTGCCTGCGGCAAACGAAATAATGCTCGGTGTTATTGCGGGAGCCTCCAGGGCAGGCTCCCGCGGTTAAATTACGGTTTCAGGAATTCCCGGATCTGGATCTGGAAGCCATTGCGCAGGGCGCTGTATACGCTGCGACCATCCTGCAGGCCGGCGTCTTCCGCCCAGGCCTGCAACTGCTCCGGGGCAAAACCCAGCCACAGGTCACCACAGGCCTCGCGGGCCCAGTCCTGGCGGTGGTCCTGCAGCTCTGCCACCAGCAGCTGGCCGCCACTTTTCAGGGCCTGCTGCAGGTCCTGGAATATCTGTGCCGGCTCCGGCGTATGGTGCAGCACCATATTGACCACGATGCTGTCGGCGCTCTGTGGCCGCGCGGCGGCCTCGCGGGTGTCCCCGCAGACAAAGTCGATATTCGCCAGGTTGCGGTCATCGGCAAACTGCCGGGCCCGCGTGAGCATGGTCTCGGACAGGTCAAGCGCGGTGACGTTGTCGAAGCGGGGGCTCAGCTCGGCGAGAAACTCCCCCTCACCGGGGCCTACCTCGAGGGCCCTGGTCCCGGGCTTCAGCAGCTGGGCCACCTGCGGGCCGTAGACTTCGTAGCCAGCGATCAACTCCTGCTGCTCGCGGAAGCGATTGCCATAGTCGGCGAAGAAGCGGCGCGAAGCCTCGGCGCGCTCCCGGGCAATGGTCGCCACGGCGGCGGCCCGTTCCGGGGACAGGGGCAGGCGGTCGAGGCTGGCAAACAGGCCCCGCAGCGCCTCACCGTCACCACTGCGGCGGTAAAACAGGTTGTTGCCCTCGCGCCGCTTGCTCACCAGGCCGGCCTGGGCCAGTACTTTCAGGTGATGGCTGAGCGCCGGCTGGCGCAGGGTGAAGATGCGGCACAGCTCCAGCACGCTGTAGGAGTCCTGGCTCAGCAGGCGCAGGATCTCCAGGCGCAGCGGATCCCCCGCGGCCTTGAGGGTCGCGGCCAGCTGGGGGATGGCGTCCGGAATGGTCTGTTCCGGTTGCTGGATGGCGTGCTGGGAATCTGGCATGAGGCGCAGTCTAGCAGCGTTCCAGCCTGCATCAAAGGATTTTGATATAGCTCCATAAAAATATTTTGATGCAGGTGTGTTGTTTTAAGCGCCGGCACCTGCGGAGCAATTTTGTTGCGTGAATAACGCGACAATCGGCCACCGGCCTTTGCGCAGCGCCGCCGATTGCGTGAAAATACGCCTCCTTTTTCGCCGCCGTGGCCTATGGTGAATGCGGCCCGGCCCCGCAAACTGACCTGAGAGCAGAGCCCTATGACTTCTTCCAACCCGACCCGCACCGAACTGGCCAATGCCGTTCGTGCCCTGTCCATGGATGCCGTGCAGAAAGCCAAGAGTGGCCATCCCGGCGCGCCCATGGGCATGGCAGATATTGCCGAGGTCCTGTGGAACGATTACCTGAAGCACAACCCGGCCAACCCCGACTGGGCGGACCGCGACCGTTTCGTGCTGTCCAATGGCCACGGCTCCATGCTGCTCTACTCCCTGCTGCACCTGACCGGCTATGACCTGCCGATCGAGGAGCTGCAGAACTTCCGCCAGCTGCACTCGAAGACCCCGGGGCACCCGGAGTATGGCTACGCGCCTGGTGTCGAGACCACCACCGGCCCGCTGGGCCAGGGCATCACCAACGCGGTGGGCATGGCGCTGGCAGAGAAAGTGATGGCGGCGCAATTCAACCGCCCGGGCTATGAACTGGTGGATCACCACACCTACTGCTTCCTCGGCGACGGCTGCCTGATGGAGGGCATCTCCCATGAAGCCTGCTCCCTGGCCGGTACCCTGGGGCTGGGCAAGCTGGTTGCCTTCTACGACGACAACGGCATTTCCATCGATGGGGAGGTTGAGGGCTGGTTCACCGATGACACGCCCAAGCGCTTCGAGGCGTATGGCTGGCATGTGATCCCGGGTGTCGACGGCCACGACCCGGCGGCGGTGAAGCAGGCCATCGAGGAGGCCCGCGCCGAGACCGCCAGGCCCACCCTGATCTGCTGCAAGACCGTGATCGGCTTCGGTTCCCCCAACAAGCAGGGCCGCGAGGAGTGCCACGGCGCGCCGCTGGGTGATGACGAGATCGCCCTGGTGCGCGAGACCCTGAACTGGAACCACGGCCCGTTCGAGATCCCCGAAGATATCTACGCTGGCTGGAACGCCCGCGACAAGGGCGAGGCGCAGGAAGATGAGTGGCGCGATATCTTCGCCGACTACCAGGAGGAGTTCCCGGAGCTGGCGGCGGAATTCGAGCGTCGCATGAGCGGTGAACTGCCGGCGGACTTCCTTACCAAGGCGGATGAGTACATTCGCGAGTGCCAGGAAAACGGCGAGAAGATAGCCTCGCGCAAGGCGAGCCAGAATGCACTGAATGCCTATGGCCCCATGCTGCCGGAATTCCTCGGCGGCTCTGCCGACCTGGCGGGCTCCAACCTCACCATCTGGTCCGGTTCCGTGGGCGTGCGCTCCGACAACGCCGCCGGTAACTACGTTTACTACGGTGTGCGCGAGTTCGGCATGAGCGCCATCATGAACGGGATCGCCCTGCACGGCGGTTTCGTGCCCTACGGTGCCACCTTCCTCATGTTCATGGAGTATGCGCGCAACGCCGTGCGCATGGCCTCACTGATGAAGCAGCGGGTGATCTTCGTTTACACCCACGATTCCATCGGCCTGGGCGAGGACGGACCCACCCACCAGGCGGTGGAACAGCTGACCGCCCTGCGCTCCACCCCGAACCTGTACACCTGGCGCCCCTGCGATGCGACCGAGTCGGCGGTGAGCTGGAAGATGGCAGTCGCCCGCAACGACGGCCCCAGCGCCCTGATCTTCAGCCGCCAGGGCCTGGCGCCGCAGAGCCGTGACGCCGGCCAGCTGGCCCAGGTGGAGAAGGGCGGCTACGTGCTGTCCGACTGCGAGGGCCTGCCGGAGGCCATCATCATCGCCACCGGTTCCGAAGTGGAACTGGCGATGGAAGCCCAGAAGCAGCTGTCCGGCCGCAAGATCCGTGTGGTCTCCATGCCCTGTGCCGAGGCATTTATGGACCAGGACGAGGCGTACCGCGAGTCGGTGCTGCCGTCCAGCGTCCGCGCCCGCGTCGCTGTGGAAGCGGCCCACCAGGATTACTGGTACAAGTTTGTCGGCTTTGACGGTGCCATCGTCGGTATGAAGACCTTCGGCGAATCCGCCCCCGGTGGCGAGCTGATGGAATACTTCGGCTTCACCGTCGACAATGTGGCGCAGACCGTCGAGAAACTGCTGAAGTAAAACGTGCGCTGCACGACCTTCTACCTGGATGCCGGCACTTGCCGGCATGACGGCTGCGAAGCCTGACTTTGCCCTGCCGTCGTCCCGGTTCCGGCCGGGATCCAGCACCCACGGGAGTCAGCTCAATATGCTGATACTGGCTGGAAGTTCATGAGTATCAGACTTGCCATCAACGGCTACGGCCGCATCGGCCGCTCCGTCCTCCGTGCGCTGTATGAATCCGGCGCGCGCGATCGTTTGCAGATCGTCGCCATCAATGAGCTGGCCGACTGCGCCACCATCGCCCACCTGACCCGCTACGATTCCGTACACGGCCGCTTTGGTGGTGATGTCGAAGTGCAGGGCGATGCCCTGGTCGTTAACGGTGACCGCATCGCGGTGACCCACCATGAACAGCTGGAAGACCTGGACTGGCGCAAAGACCGGGTTGATATCGTGCTGGAGTGCACCGGCAGCTTTACCGAGCGCGCCCGCGCAGAGCTGCACCTGAAGGCCGGGGCAAAAAAAGTCCTGTTCTCCCAGCCCGCCAGCCGCGATGTGGACGCCACCATCGTCCACGGCGTCAACGACGATATCCTCACTGGCAAGGAGACCATTGTCTCCGCCGCCTCCTGCACCACCAACTGCAGCGTCCCGGTGATCGCCGCGCTGGATAAAGCGTTTGGTATCGATGCCGGAGTGATCACCACCATCCACGCCGCCATGAACGACCAGCCGGTAAGCGATGCCTATCACCATACCGACCTGCGCAAAACCCGTTCGGCGGTTACCTCCATTATTCCTGTCGATACCGGGCTTGCCCGCGGTATCGAGCGTATCCTGCCCAGCCTGGCCGACCGCTTCGAGGCCCAGGCGATGCGCGTACCCACGGTCAACGTGTCCGCAATCGACCTCTCCGTGCAATTGCACAACACTGTGACCCAGGCCGAAGTAAACGATGTACTGAGTGCAGCGGCAAAGAACGATTTTGCCGGCGTGCTCGGCTACACCGAAGAGCCCCTCGCCTCCTGCGACTACAACCACGATCCCCGCTCCGGCATCGTCGATGCCAGCCAGACCCGCGTTGCCGGTGGCAAACTGGTGAAAGTGTTGATCTGGTTTGATAACGAGTGGGGATTTGCCAACCGGATGCTGGACGTGGCGATGCAATTAAAGAGCCTGGAAGGCCGTGAGGCCAGTCACCACGACCACATAAAATAGCTTCTGCGCCAACCTGCTCGCATTATTGAGAGGCAGTTCTCAAATTTCTTTATTGGGATTGCTGCTCACCAATCCCTGCCGTTATTTCCTTCTACGATAAGAAAGCTTTGCCAAAAATTTTGGAGTAATGCCTGTTGGAGTCTGCCCCGCAGGGGCGCCTTTATATGGTCGATGTACCTTAAACCTGTGGATAACGATAAAAATTACACTGGGGGTATGCAATGACATGTTTCTGGCCTGGCCGCATGCTGGCGGCTATTTTTCTGTGCACCACAATAATCGTTTCCGGTTGCGGTGGCGGCGGCGGTGGTGGTTCGACATCGGGCACAGGGGGCACTGGTGATTCTGGGGGCGCGGGTGGCTCAGGTGGTTCAGGAGGCTCAGGAGGCTCTGGAACTGGAGATACGACTCAAAACCAGCCTCCGATAGCCCATGCTGGCGAAGACATAGTGGCTAATGAAGAGACCACCATCCTCTTGTCTGCCGGGCAATCTACAGACTCTGACGGAATGATTGATAGCTTCCAATGGGAGCAGCTTTCTGGTCCCTCGATTGAAGTAGAAAGTTGGGAAGGAGAGTCGATATCGTTCGTGGCCCCAGTTGTAGAGGTGGAGGCTGTATTCGAATTCCAGGTTACAGTCAATGATAACGAAGGCGCTTCAGCCATTGACCAGGTTATTGTAACTGTTGTGCCTTACGCTCCGATCAGTCAGTTGGATATCAGGTTTCCTTACAATGGGAGCCGTTTCTTTGGAAGCACAATAAGCGTAGTAGGTTCGATTGAGAGGGCGAGGGCTGCCGTTGATAGCGTCGGGGTGAGGGCTACAGCTGGAGCGGGTGAGATATCTGTCGAGGTGCAGGAAAATGGTGTTTTCTTAATAAATGATTTGCCGTTGCCAGCCAATGATCAAAGTCCGATCATTCAATTAGACGCATATCAAGACGGTGTTATTGATAAATCTGTACAAGTCAGCATAGAAAATAAGCCTACCTTGGTGCGTCCACTTTTCGCATTGGACAAGGCTAATACGGATAAAATCTTTGCACTTGATTCCACCTCAATTTCTAACGATCGGCTTTTTCGCGTTGATCTGAAATCAGGTAAATTTGATAGCTTAATAGGTACTGATACAAGGTTGCCGGGACAACCATGGGATATAGTTCATGATGTTGATCGCAATCGGCTTCTGATTCTCAATGTTTCTACACATTTGGTCGATTATATCGACCTCGAGACCTATGATTCAGGGGTGGTTTCCAGCCAGGCTGTCGGAAGTGGCCCAATACCGGAGCTGATCTATGATATAGAGATAGATCCACTCGGAAACCAGGTGTTAGGCATAGATGAGAGCCAAGAGGCTCTCTATTCAATAAGCCTAACTACAGGCGATCGAAAAATAGTTTCCTCAAATGACGCGGTTGGTACCGGTATCGCGTTTTCAAACCCCAGTCGGCTAACTGTAGACACGGAAGGCAGGTTTGCTTACGTGTATTCGAATGCGTCGTTGATTGCAGTTGAACTGGAGACCGGGAATCGATCAGTGGCTACATCCGCCAGTGTTGGAGAGGGGCCGACTATTGCAGACCCATTTTCAATGGCATTTGACCCTGTCAGGAAGGTTGTAGTTTATTCTCAGCCATGGAGTGATATATACAGGGTATTTGTCGATAGCGGTGATAGTGAGGTTTTCTCTGAGAATGGGCAGTCAGGAGTGACGGCTGGATACTCTGTTAATGTATTGTATGACAGCCACTATGATCGATATCTGGTCGGAGATATAGGAGGTTGGTCTGAGGATTCCGATGCTGTTTTCACTGTTGATAGTAGTACGGCTGAACGTTCAATAATAATTGAGCAAACTGTTGGTAGTGGACCCGGTGTGGGAGAATTTTACGACTTCTACCTTGGTCAAGCGAATAATGGTTACCTCCTGGATTATGGGAGCGGGTCCCTGCAAAAAGTTGATTTATCGACAGGTGTGAGGACTGAAGTTTCTGGTGTTTCCCGGGGCAGTGGTCCGGTCCTTCAGTGGCCGAGAAAAATGGAGGTAGATTCAGTCGCAGGTACCGCTTATATATTGCAGCAGAAGGATGATGCCTCTGGTGCATCAGCCCAAGTCCTGAGAGTTGATTTGGAGACCGGCGATCGAACTTCTATTGCAACAGACTCAGATGGTATGGGCCCTGTGATTATGTCCGCTCGGGGGATTGCTTTCAGTAATAAGAATAATCAGCTGTATTTTGCCGATGCTGAAGTGGGGGCAGTGATTGCGCTGAACCTTTCGGATCTCAGTCGAGAGATAGTGTCAAGCGCTGAAATTGGATCTGGCGAAGGGTTTATTAATCCTACAGGCATTAATTATGACTCTGCGACGGATAGAATTTTCGTTGCCGACGCGGGCTTGGGCGGAACGGATTCCGCAAGAGTTTTTTCGATTGACGTTGCTTCTGGAGATAGAACAACAATATATGAACCTTATCAGGGGGTAGGGCCATACATGAACGGCGTGGCTGATCTCGACTTGATGCCTGACGGAAAATCCCTGTTGATTAGGTCTGATTTTGACCAAATTTCTTTGCTAGACATTGAGACTGGAGATCGGGCAGTGGTGGCAGACCAATCTGCAGGGGAGGGAGAATTCCTTATGAATATAAGGTCTGTCGCTATTTCTCAGGATGGGTTGGTCGCTTACTTTACAGGTTATAATCATCAGGCATTATTTGCTGTTAACCTGAAAACAGGGGATCGGGTCATGATCGCCAGGTGAGGGATAAAATAATCAGTAATTATAAAGGTGAATTCCGGGACTTTTTTCAATGCTATCTTACCAGCCGTGAGATTTGTATAAGTAATTATAATTGGGGTCTATGACTTAAAGTCATGGAATAATTGCGGTACGGCTAAGCTTTTGACGCTCAATTTTACCGGATTCAGTTCATTTTTTTATTCTTAGGCCATGTGTTCAAGAAGTGATTCATGGCCTGCTTGTCCAGGCTCGATCTTGTGGGCACCACCGGCATGTGATCCGATACAATGCGCAATGAGCGGCAATGAGCGGCAATGAGCGGCAATGAGCGGCAAGTGTGTTTTTGCAGTGAGGATGTTCCCATCGCCTACGCTGGCTAGCTGCGCATTTATGCCGATGTGTATGGAGTCTAGGTGCATGCCTGGTCATGCTGCATCCTGAATACCTGAAACTGAGGCGATACCCGAAGCAGCGCCGGGTATGATGCTGTGCGCTCTTTGCGGCGCGTATAGCCCCATCTGTTGCCGAAAAAATAGCATTGACGACCGACCGGGGGCTGGCGCTGGCTGATGATCGCTTCCAAGCAGCAGTGCCAGCGCCGTGTCACGCACCTGAAAGCGGTTCGCCCGAGGCTGACGGTGTCTGGCTGAAACTGGCAGTGGGATGGTACGCTAGGTCCAGAGTTAGTTTCCGTAGCATTTTTGCATTCCAGTTACCGGCCGTTGCCTCTTGAAGATTTACCTGCTTACCCACGAACGCGAGATACACCGCCCGACAAACACTGGCTCAATCGCCACAGCCACATGTGGCGATCTGGTCCGGCGGGTCATCTGGCAGCGCCGCCACCCTGATCCTGAAATAGTCGAGCTGATCCAGGCTGGCGATGCCGCACTTGTTTATCCTGGGACTGAATCCGGGCTGTCCCTGAAACCGGTTTCCGCCTTCGAAACATTCATCCTGCTGGACGCCACCTGGCAGGAGGCCCGTAAGATGTATAACCGCAGCCCCTATTTCAAGGGGGCGGAACGGGTGAGCCTGGATCCGGGGATTGAGTCCGCTTACTGCCTGCGCCGCAACCAGCGGGAGGGCGGGTTGTGCACGGCCGAGTGCGTGATTGAGCTTCTGCAGGCGAAAGGATTTGGTGCGGTGGCAGAGAATTTGCGAGAGGAGTTCGGGCGATTCAACCAGCGATAAAGGGCCCGGGCTGGAATTGCCAGGATATTAAATTTTCTGTTTCAAAAGTATTGCTGGCTGCCCGGCTGAAACCGGTCATCAAGCATAACAGGAGTCCTTAATGGCCGATCGGGTTTCCCTGCTGGTGGATGTCCAGAATATCTACTACACCACCCGCCATGCGTATGGGCGTAATTTCGACTACAACGCCTTCTGGCGCCAGGCGACCGCCGGACGGGAAGTGGTGAGCGCAATTGCCTATGCCATCGATAGAGGCGACGAGAAGCAGCGCCAGTTCCAGAATATCCTGCGCGGGATTGGCTTCGAAGTGAAGCTGAAGCCTTTTATCCAGCGTGCCGACGGCTCTGCCAAGGGTGACTGGGATGTGGGAATTACTATCGATGCGCTGGACTGTGCGGCGGGATCCGATGTACTCGTACTGGTCTCCGGGGACGGTGACTTCGACCTGTTGGCCGACCGAATCCGATCGAAGTTTGGTATCCCGGTCGAGGTATACGGGGTGCCCTCGCTGACAGCCGGCTCCCTGAGGCACGCGGCCTCTCGCTTCGTGCCGATCGAGGGGGAGCTGTTGCTGAAGAGTACTGCCCAGTGACTCCTGATCACCAGCTGCGCCCCGGCGGTCACGGAAGCGCCAGACAGGTTCGCGATCTTCTCCGGGCCTGATAACCTAGGTCCCAGCATTTACCGAACTTGCCAGGTGCGGACCTGTGGCACTGATTATAGTCCTTCCGCGCACCAGAATAACGACCAATTGGGGAGTGACATGAAGCTACGCATGGGACTGATCGCCGTGATACTGGCACTGGCCGCGGTCACCGCGCAGGCCGCCAGTATCTCTGAATACGCCGCCGGCATGGAGCGCCAGCCCGGCTACTACGATTTCTACTGGGACGACACCACCGGCCGCATCCTGCTGGAGGTGGATGAGTTCGACCGGGAATTCCTGCTGCTGACCGGCCTGGCCCAGGGCCTGGGCTCCAACCCGGTGGGACTGGACCGCAACCAGGGTGGCGAGAACCAGCTGGTGCGCTTCGAGCGGGTGGGCAACAAGGTCCTGCTGCACCAGCGCAATATGCAATACCGGGCCCACTCCGATAACGCCGCCGAGCGCCAGGCGGTGCGGGAGGCTTTTGCCTCCTCGGTGCTGTGGGGCTTCGAGGCGGTGGCGCGGGATGGCGATACCCTGTTGATTGATTTCACCCCCTTCCTGCTCAGTGACCAGCATGGGATTGCCAGCCGGCTCAAATCGACCGAGCAGGGCACTTATAGCGTCGACGCCTCCAAATCCGCGGTTTACCTGCCGCGTACGAAGAACTTTCCCCGCAACAGCGAATTCGAGGCGCAGCTGACATTTGCCGGTGGCAATCCCGGCAAGTACCTGAACGAGGTGGTGCCGACGCCGACCCTGGTTTCCCTGCGCCAGCATATCTCCCTGGTGGAGCTGCCGGATGACGGCTACCGCCCGCGTGCATTCCACAGCCGAAGTGGTTACTTCCCGTTTATCTTCCGCGACTATGCCACCGCGATCGACCAGCCGCTGGACCAGCGCTTTATCTATCGCCATCGCCTGGAAAAGAAACCGGGCAGTGACGAGCCGGTGGAGCCGATCGTCTATTACGTCGACCCGGGGGTGCCGGAGCCGGTGCGCAGTGCCCTGATTGACGGCGCCAGCTGGTGGAACCAGGCATTCGAGGCGGCCGGGTACAAGAATGCCTTCCAGGTGAAACTGTTACCGGAAGGGGCCGACCCGCTGGATATCCGCTACAACGTGATCAACTGGGTGCACCGCTCCACTCGTGGCTGGTCCTACGGCTATGCCATTGCCGACCCGCGCACCGGGGAAATCCTCAAGGGCAACGTGACCCTGGGCTCCCTGCGTGTGCGGCAGGACTACCTGATCGCCCAGGGCCTGCTGCAGCCCTATGGCGACGGGGATGCAGATACCTCTGCGCTGAAAGAGCTGGCCCTGGCACGTATTCGCCAGCTGAGCGCCCACGAGGTGGGCCATACGCTGGGCCTGGCCCATAACTTTATCGCCAGTGCCAGTGAGCGTGCCTCGGTAATGGACTACCCGGCCCCGCTGGTAACCCTGCGGGGCGAGGAGATGCAGCTGGCGCAGGCCTATGACACCGGTATCGGTGAGTGGGACAAGCTGGCGGTGCGCTACGGCTATGGCGAGGCGGTGGATGAGCAGGCGTACCTGGCAGCCGTGATCGAGGACGCCACAGGGCAGGGCCTGCGCTTTATCTCCGACCCGGACTCCCGCGACATCAATGACGCCCATGCGGACTCCCACCTCTGGGATAACGGCGCCGAGCCACTGGCGGAGTTCGCCCGTATGGCCGAGCTGCGCCGCCATGCCCTGGATAACTTCTCCAGCGCGGCCAACCCGGCGGATGCACCGCGTTCGGCACTGGAGGAGACGCTGGTACCGGTCTACTACGGCTATCGCTTCCAGGCCGAGGCGGTGGGCAAGCTGATCGGCGGGCTGGATTATGATTACCTCTACAACGATGCCGAACAGGTGTCCTACAACCTGGTGCCGGCAGAGGAGCAGCGCCAGGCAGTGGATGCACTGGTCTCCACCCTGGAGCCGGAATTCCTGGCCCTGTCCGAGCGGGTGCTACAGTTGCTGCCACCGAAGTCCTATGGCTACAGCCGCACCGCGGAGAGCTTTCCGGCCCGCACCGGCGTCGCTTTTGATGCGGTATCCATGGCCGAGGCGGCGGCCGGCCACACCCTTTCAATCCTGCTGAATCCCGAGCGTGCCGCACGCCTGGAAGAGCAGTCGGCCCGCCGTGCGGGACACCCGGGATTCGCCACGGTGCTGGAAAGCCTGACCGAAAAAGCTCTGGACAACGGCGCCTACGACGGGCTGGCGGCAGCGATTCACCAGCGGGTCAACCATGCCTATTTCCACCACCTGATGCTGCTGGCGGGCAATGCCGGGGCCGCGGAATCTGTGCGGGCCAGGGCGAGCATGGAGCTGGCGCGGATCCAGCACAGCATCGGGCGCATGAAGCTGTTCGGTGATGATGCCGAGGGCTATAACGCCCACTACTACTACCAGGCCCAGAGAATCGGGGCCTTTACCAGCGGCAAGCTGGAGCCGAAGGCGGATGAGCTGCAGGCCATGCCGCCGGGCTCGCCGATCTGACCGATAGCCGCTTCGCCGGCCGGACTGTGGGTTTGGCCGGCCCGGGGCGGTGTCAGGACCGGCGGGGTTTGCAGGCAGGGAGTCGGGTGCGGGTAAAGGCTGGCGGGCACCAATAAAAAAGGCCGCTTGCGCGGCCCTAAGCGGGGGGTCAATCAGTTCACTCTTCCAGGGTGACCAGGTCGTAGCCTGAAAGGGCGGGAATGGATGCGTGCAGCGCCTCTTCCTGCTGGTCCAGGGTTTCCAGCTGGGCGCAGAACTTCTCTGCCCTGGCCTCGAGCACTTCTGCCCGGGCCTCGACATCGCGCTCCACTTCCTCGGCCAGCTTTTCTGCGTTGCGTTCGATACTGCGGCCGCCGGTAAACACGGCTTTCAGCGCGTGCCAGGCGATACTGCCGGCGGAATCCATGGCGAGCTCTTCGATACGCGGTTCCAGGTCCTCACCGATGGTCTCCTCGATAAAATCCCCGACACCCTGGTCGCCAAATACGAATACATTGCCTTCGACATCAAAGCGCTGCTGGGCCCGCTCGCGTATCTCGGCGGAAGTCTGCTGCAGCCCGTTGAAGTTGGGGTGATCCTGTCCGGCGAGCGCGGCCAGGGCTACGGAAACGCCGGTCAGGGCGATATCCACCGCATCCAGGGAGATCATCGTCAATTCCCGGCTGGCCCCGTACAGCTCGCCGTGGTAACGCTGTAGCTGCTCACCCTGCTCTGCAGAGATATCCACCGGGTTACCCTCCACCAGCAGCTTGTCCGGCGACTGGAAGATCACCAGGGCTTCATCGTCTTCAGGCTTGGCAAAAGTCTGGAAAAAGTCCGGGCCCACCTGTACGTGATAGTGCAGGTCTGCGTTGCAGCTATCCTGGTCATTTATTTCAAGATTGATGTCACTGGCGGCCGCCTGGCCGGCCAGTGCCAGGGCACTGGTGAGGATAAGTGGTTTCCACATGGGAATGCTGTTCTCCGATTTCTCTGGTTCTGTCCCTAGGACGCGGTGCAGGCGCCGGCTGGATGCAGGTAGCTACGAAAATTTCCGCTGTCGCGGTGTTTGAGTAAAGGCGCCTGACAAAAGTGACATTTGGTATTTTCTGTTGGGGCAGAGACGGGTAACCCGTGTCACGTCGATTCATTCACGGCATCGAAGGAAATTCTGGCGCATATCCGTACCTGCCGTAACGCCATTCCAACCCGCTACCGGCGGCATCCGTCGCAGCCACGCTAGAATGAATGCCCCGATGACAATAAAAGCGATAAATGGGAGGAAGCGGTGACCGGATTCCTGATTCATGTTCCCCTTATTTATGTTCCTTTCTCTTTCCCTTGCCCTGGCTCGTGCATTCGCGCCACTGCTGCGGTGCTGGCGGCCCTGCTGTTGTCCGCCTGCACCGATGGGGAATCGGCCCCGGGCAGGACGAGTGCACAGGGCGGAGAGCCCCTGGTGGTGGCCCGTATCGGTGAGCGGGAAATAACCCTGGCCGAACTCGACCGTAGCATCCAGTTACCCCAACACGACCTGGCCCTGGCCGAATATCGCCTGCGCGCCGGCGCCTTGCGCCAGCTGCTGGAGCGGGAGGCCGGGGATGGTGGCGGCGCCAGTGCCGAGTGGCTGCTGGAGCCTCCGGCTCCCCCGCGCGAGGAGCTGCCGGTGGGCGGCCGCCCGTTGCGCGGTAACCCCGATGCACCGGTTACGCTCAGTATCTTCTGCTCTTACCAGTCACCGCATTGCGCCGCGCTGCAGGCCACAGTGCGCCAGCTGCTGGAAAGTTACGCCGGCTGGCTGCGCCTGGTGCATTTTGACCTGCCGCTGCGTTATCACCGCGAGGGACCACGGGCGACCGCCGCCGTGCACTGTGCCCGGCAGCAGGAGCGGGGCTGGCCCTACGCGGATGGTCTCTATTCCCAGGCACAGAAACTGGGGGATGAAACCTACCTGCGGCTGGCCCGGGTCCAGGGCCTTCAGCCCGGGGCTTTCACCCAATGTATGGCGGTGCACGACAGCGCACCGGCGCTGCAGCGGGACCTGGCTGTGGCCGGTGAGCTGGGGCTGGAGACAGTGCCGGTGGTGTTTATCAACGGGCTGTATATTCGTGGCCCGCGCCCCTACGAGGAATACGCGCACTGGGTCGACGCCGAGCTCCAGCGCCTGGGCCACGATTCCTCCATTCCACACCCGCAGGCCAGCCGGTTTGCAATAAATGGCGGCGGGCCGGGGGAGACTGACCTGCCACTGGTATTGACTGGCACCAGTGTGTCCAGTGAGCGGGACAACTCCACCGCCCTTATCGCTGTGCAGGATGCGGCGGCTACCAGCTTCAGCAATGGCAGCAGCCTGATGCAGGGGGTCAGGCTGGAGAGCATCCGCGCAGACCATGTATTGCTGGACAATGATGGAACCCTGGAGCGCCTGTCCCTCCGTGGCCAGGAGGGGGAAGGGGTACATGTGCCGCTGACCTCGCCGGAGCCCCGGGACAAGGAAACCATGCGCCGGATAGAGCAGCCGGAAGGAGAGACGCGCAAACTGGTGGCCCCCTCGGGCGTCCTGCCGCTGGGCCGGAAATGGCTTGCGGAACAGTTGCGCAATCGTGATGAACTGGAAAAACGCTTTGTCGAGGCAGAGCACCAGGTGGATGGGCATAACCTCCTGAAACTGGAGGGGATCGAGGATAGTGAATTCTTTGCCGCCCTGGGGCTCGAGGAAGGTGACGTGGTAGTGCGGGTCAATGATACCTGGGTTCACAGCGACCAGAACCAGCTGTGGGACGCGCTTACCAGCGGGCAGGTGGTGGATGTCACCTTTATGCGCAACGGGCTGCCGCAGCGTATCCAGTATGTTGTTGAGGAGCGGGGTTACTTCGAGGAGGGCGAATCGGGGGGGGATGAGTCCGGAGGGAGTGACACAGACGAGTGAGCGGTAATGGCCCCGCACCAGGGCGGGGCCCGCTCACCGGAAGGTTTTACTTGTCCGGGTTGCCGTTCCACATCAGGCCGGAAATCTTGTTCTGGCCCTGCCGGCTCGGGTGGAAGCAGTCACCACCATCGATATCGTCTTTGCCGAACTGGAAGGTGCCCACATTCTGCTGGCTCTCGCCATTGTACTCAGCGACCACCTCGACACCGTTGACGCCATTGTAGGCAGTGGCTTCCTGTTGCAGGACCTCATTGTACAGTCGCTGTGCCGCGGTTACGCCGGCCAGGCGCGTGGCAAAGCTCTCGCCATTGAGGGTGCCGTCATTGGTAGCGATCCTGCAGATACCGAAAGTGGACCAGGCACTCTGGCAGTTAACCCGCCAGTTACCGGTCTGCTTGGCCACGCCGGCATCATAGAGGTCCTGGACCCTGGGCACCGAGCCCAGCAGCACAGTGGACCCGGCAGGCAAGCCGTTGACCAGTTTATCCAGCCCGGCCTGGACCGCCGAGCGCCATTCCGCCTCGGTGTAGAGCGGATCGCCACAATTGGCCGGGTCGACGCAGTCACGGTTGCAGATATCGTTGCCGCCCAGCACCACTTCGACATGGTCAGCTACCAGTGTCTGCGACAGGATCCGGTCTGCCTGGATGCTGAAGCTGTCACCGCCGCCGCGCATTTCAGCACCGGACTCTGCCGCCGCCTTGTTGGCGGCAATATTCGGGTCCAGCTGCAAGTAGCGGTCGTGTACGCTGAAAACGTCCGAGTCATAGCCATCGAACCAGCTGTGCTCCGGTTGGTCACCGCCCAGCAGGCAGAAAAAACCACCGGTAAACCAGGTGTTGCCGGTGCAGTCGGCGGCAAAGCCCATGGTGATACTATCTCCCGCCGCCACGGCCTTGGACGGCGCGGCCGAGGCCTGCCCGGTACTCAATAATGTACTCAATGCCAGTAATGTGAGTAGATTGACTCTGTGCATGGTTATTCTCCAGTCACGCTGAGATTTTTATTCGTTAGGGTTTATTCGTGATTTTTCGGTGAGCAGCCTGATAGTAGGTGGGTTGTGGGGATTTGCCGCCTGCAGAATGCCGACCCGGCAGTCGCATGTGCGCTTTGGGAGCTTCTTCGCAGTTGTGACGTATGCTCCCACAGCATTGGTGAAGCTGGTTGGGGCGGACGGCACCCGAAAATTAACTTGCACATTTGTACGGTTTTGGGGCGTGAAGTTTTGGCTGGGCGGAAGAGGTAAAGCTAACAGGCCGATTGATGCTACATCTGGCATGGTTTGCCTGCGTGGCATACCCGGTGGCCGTCACAGCATGGCAGAACCTGGTGCAAGGGAGGTTGCCAGAACGCCCCTGAAGGCCGCTCGTCAATAAAATAGTTGCACTAACTTATTCCATGCCCGGCAGGTCGAACCAGAAATAAAGCGCTTATCAATAACCTCCTGATAATTTTCCGGAGAAATTTATAGAACCTTTTCTCTTTGTCCTGGCTTACGCAAAAGTATTTGATTTTGAAATATTTTTATTCCTTCAGTGGCCTGGAATAACTGAATCCCGATCCCTTCCCAACCGCTCTCTGCCCGTCCGGGAAACTGGGCGATGGCATACATATTGCTGAATAGCCTTTGACGGTTATCAGTTTTTTGATTCCGGACAGCGGGAAGGGGTGGTAAATAATTCAGTGCACGTTGGCACCATTGCGGTGCTTTCTGATCATGCGGAGAGTTCGCAGGCCAGGTCTGGCTCGTCGCACTCCCCGGCAAGAATTGCCCCTTTCCGGATAACAATCAGGAGCAGCCAGAAAAAAGGGGCAGGGAGTGAATACCAACAGGAAATTGCTCAGCTATGCCATTGCGGTACTCGGTTGTGGCATGGGTATATCACCATCCATCGGGATTGCAGAGGAAATCGAGGAAGTGGCGGTAACCGGAACCCGCGGCCAGCCACGCACCGTGTCGGATTCACCAGTGCCAGTCGATGTATTCAATACCGAGACGATTGAGGCGGTTTCCTACACCGACACCAACGACATCCTGAAAACCCTTGTCCCGTCTTACAATGTCTCACGGCAGCCGATCAGTGACGGCGCCACCTTTATCCGGCCGGCCCAGTTGCGCGGTATGCCCACCGACAAGACCCTGGTGCTGGTGAACTCGAAGCGTCGTCACCGGGCGGCGCTGGTGACCATCGGCGGCTCGGGTACCCAGGCGCCGGACGTGGCCACCATTCCCAGTGCGGCGATCAAGACCGTGGAGGTGCTGCGGGACGGCGCTGCGGCACAGTATGGGTCTGATGCGATTGCCGGCGTGGTGAACTTTATCCTGAAAGACAATGCGGAGGGTGGCTCCTTCGGTGTCCAGGCAGGGGAGTATACCGAGGGGGATGGATTCCAGACCACCGCGACGGGCAATATCGGCATGCCACTGGGAAGCGATGGCTTCGTCAGTATCTCCACCGAGGTTTCAGAGTCCGAATTCACTTCCCGTTCCGAGCAATACTGTGAAAGCTGGTTCTGCCTGGACAAGAACAACCCGGTCTATGACAGCAGCGCCGGTTACGCCGAATTCACCGATAACGATGAGTTTATGGCCGCGGTCGCCAATGCCTCCCTTGAGGGTGATGTGGTGCAGCCCTGGGGGCAGCCCAATTCGGGGGCCTCGCGGGTATTTGTCAATGCCGGCTATGACCTGGGGGCTGGCCGGGAGCTGTATGCCTTCGGCAACTACTCGGCCAGTGAAGCCGACGGCAGCTTCTTCTACCGTTATCCCTACAACGGCACCATCGAGGACCTGCGTGAAGCCGATGGGTCTATTTATAATCCCCTGGAAATTTTCCCCGGCGGCTTTACGCCCCGCTTTACCGGTGAAGTCACCGACTATTCCGGTGTGGCCGGCCTGCGGGGCCTGTGGGCCAATGGCGTGAGCTATGATTTCAGTGCCCGCTATGGGTACAACGAAATCGACTACCTGCTGGAAAATACCATCAATCCGTCACTGGGGCCGGATACGCCCACAGCTTTTCGCCCGGGTATCCTCAGTAATGAGGAGATACAGCTGCAGGCAGATTTCTCCCGTGAGTTTGAGGTCGGCCTGGGCAGCCCGTTACTGGCCGCTGCCGGTTTCAGCTACATGGATGAAACCTATGATATCACCGGCGGCGACCCGGACTCCTTTGCCGCCGGACCCTATGCCACTCCCGACCCCTGGGGATTCTGTAACAGTGACGGCACTCCTACCGCTGCAGGCAGTGATACGATCGTCTCCGGGTCCAGCCTGGACTGTGCCAATCCGGATGACCCTGTGTATACCGTGGTGGGCGTGGGGTCCAATGGCTTTCCCGGTTATTCCCCCGAGTACTCGGGCAGCTACAGCCGCGATTCCTATGCGGTTTTTGCCGACATCAGCAGCGACGTCACCGAACGCCTGTTCCTGCAGGCCGCGGTCCGTTATGAGGACTACGCCGATTTCGACTCAGAGCTGGTGGGCAAGCTGGCAGCGCAATATGACCTGACGGAAAACATCGGCCTGCGGTCTTCAGTGGGCACCGGATTCCGTGCGCCGACACCGGGACAGCAGGGCACCACCAATGTCTCGACCCGTTTGCCGAACGGCTTCCCGGTGGCAACCGGACTCTTTCCCGCCGCGAGCCCGGTTGCTGCGGCCTTGGGTGCGGAGCCGCTGGAACCGGAGACCTCAAATAACTTTACCCTGGGCATGACAGCGGAGTTTGACCGGCTGAGTCTCACGCTGGATATGTACCGTATCGATGTGGATGACCGGACCTACGCCATCTCCACGCTGGATGTTTCCGCAGATACCGGTGCGGGAGATGCCTATGCTAATTATCTAGCGCTGGTAAATGCCAATGTGGTGGGAGCAGAGTCCATTGGCGGCGTGTTCTATTTCACCAACGCTTTCGGTACCCGCACCCAGGGCGTGGACCTGGTGGCCACCTATCCGCTGGAGTGGTCGGATGGCAGCATGACCACACTGACCGCTTCCGCCAACTATAACCAGACGGAATTCACCTCGGACCCCGGTGCCTACCTGAACGAAGAGGACGAGTTTGATTTTGAAAACCTGAATCCGGAGCTGCGCGGGGTTCTCACTGCCGTGCACGATATGGGAGATTTCGGGCTGATGGCCCGGGCCAACTGGTATGGTTCCTACGAGAACTATAATGCCGGTGAAGTGCAGGAATTCTCGCCGCTGGTCATGCTGGACCTCGAAGGCAAATATCGCTTTAGTGAGGCCATCAGCCTGGCGATGGGTGGCAGGAACATACTCGATGAGTATCCGGAGAAAGACGAGATCGGGGATTACTGCTGCGGCCGGCTCTACTCCTCGGGCACAGTGGTCGACTGGCAGGGTGCCTTCTATTACCTGCGTATGAATTACACCTTCTGACCGGCGTATTTAACGCGCCCATATTCTGTTCAATTGTGAGCGTCTGCTTGTCCCCGCCACAGCGGGGACTTTTTTACCCTGATTTTATGGCTGGGTTGGCTAGTGTCCGGGGCATAAAAAGCCAGCCTCACGGCTGGCGTCGATGGAGCGAAACTGCGCACTGTAAAGCGCGTAGTGACTCGTTACGAGCTCATGCGATCCAGTACCCGGGGCAGGGCTGCGGTGTATTGCTCCACATCCTCCAGGTAGCCCATGCTGACCCGCGACCAGTTGGTGTAGTCACGGTAGATGCCGCGAATCAGTACTTTTTCCTTCTCCATTTCCTGGCGGAAGGTCTCGGCATTGAGGTCTCCAAGGTTTACGAACATAAAATTGGTGACCGAAGGCAATGTGCTGAGTCCTTGTGCAGCTACTGCTTCACTGACCATCTCACGAGCCTGTCGAATCTTGTCCCGGGAAAAATCCATAAATTCCTGGTCTTCGTAGCTGGCGATCGCCGCTGCCAGCCCGGCCTGGTTCAGCCCATACCAGCCGATGCCGTAGCGCCGCATCTCCTCGATGCGGCCTGGCGGTGCGATCAGGTAGCCCACGCGCATGCCGGCGAGACCGTAGATCTTGGAGAAGGTGCGCGCAACGATGACATCGTGGCCCGCCTTAACCAGTGGGATCATGCTGTTGCCGTCCGGGTTATCGGTAAGCTCGTTGTAGGCCTCGTCGGCGAGAACGGTACACTTCTTCGAGGCCCTGATGCAGAAATCACGCATTTTGCCCGGGTCGAGCAGCATCCCTGTGGGGTTATTCGGGTTGGTCACCTGCACCATGGAAATGCTGTCATCGATGGCGGCGTACATGGCGTCCAGGTCGATCTGCAAGGACTCGAGTTTGGGCAGGCGCCTGATCTTTCCGAGCTCCTGGATTTCCACGACCCGCGCGGTGGTATCCCAGAACAGGTCGGGGCCCAGGATATTACCCTTTTGCCCGGCCACGATGGCTGCCGCCACCAGGCCGGCACTGGAACCGGAGCCCAGGGTGACGTAGTCGGGAGTCAGCCCGTGGCGTTCCGCGATCATGGACTTCAGGTGCATGACACTGTCGTTGACGTAATAGGCGCCCTTCTGTGCCGCCGCCATCATGGCCTTCATTGCTTTCGGGCTGGGACCATAGGGGTTTTCATTGGCATTGAGCTTGGCGATTCCCTCTGCCGGTCCATATATAGGTTGTGGACGTGGCTTTTCCGCCGCTACGGCCCGGGGAATGCCAGCGGTGGCCGCCGCAGAAATTGCTGCAGCGGCACCGCCCAGGAATAATCGCCTGCTGATATTGTGCGTCATTATTATATCCTCATGGTTGTGGCCGCCTCAGAGGGCGCCCGTGGTCTTGGCGAACATAGAAATGGAGACAATAACCAGGTACACGCCGAACAGGCGCTTCAGGTGTAGCTCATTCATGCTGTGGGCCATACGCGCGCCGATTGGCGCGGAAATAACGGAGAACAGGGATATGGCCAGCAGGGCGGGAATATTGATATAGCCCACCGAGCCAAACGGCAGGCCCGTTTCACCCAGGCCCATCAACATAAAGCCGATCGCGCCTGGCAGGCCGATCAGGAAGCCGATCCCGGAAGCCGTTGCCACGGCCTGGTGCACCGGCCTGTCGCACAGCACCATGGTCATCACCGTAATGGTGCCCCCGCCGATACCCAGTAGGGAGGAAAAGCCGCCAAGGAAGCTCGCCAGTGAGGCGCGGGCGATACCGGTGGGCATGCTCAACTTGCCGTTCAGGCGGTCGAAAAGGTTCGGGAACAGGAAATAAATGGAATAGACCAGCACGCCGCCGGCAAAGACAAAGACCAGGCTGGTGCTGTCCGTATAGGAGGCAATGACCAGCCCGCCCGCCACACCCAGCAATATCCAGAGTGACCAGTCCCGCAGCACCTGGAAGTCCACTGCGCCCCGGCGCCGGTGTGCCTGGACTGCGCGGGCTGAGGAGATCACGATCGATGCCAGCGAGGTTCCGACTGCCACCCGCATGATTTCATGCGAGCTGTTGGGAAGGAAGGGAAACACCGCCAGCAGAGCCGGCACTACCACAAAGCCGCCACCATTGCCGAAGAGGCCTGCCGTGATCCCGGCTATCAGTCCGGCCAGGCAAAGCAACAGGATAAAAAGCGACACTTCCTCGATGCTCATCGAATTCCCTGTTCATTTTTATTCCAGCAGGGGATGCGAAGCATGAAGTGTGCCAAGGGGCAGTTGGAGGGCCTGCAGGCGTTGAAAGGAGGCCGGGTATGCGGGGCGAGCTCTTTGTTCAGCCGCGTATGAAGCGGGATTTCCTCACCCAGTGATCACCACGATAACGGCGGGTTGGGGCCGGGCTCTTCTTGGCCCAGAAAAAATCGCGGTTGAACTGGAATTCGACTTCATAACCCTCGGCCAGTGCGGCCAGGGGCATGGCCTTCCAACTGGCATGGCGGCGCTTGCTGGTGGCCTCAAGCAGGTACTCGCGACCCTCAACGATGGCCACCACCCAGGCATGCCCCTGTCCCTTGTGGGTGCCCATGGCGACCCGGGCGTCCACGCCCAGGTTGATCAGCCAGTCAGCAAGCAGTATGGCGTGGTCCTCGCAGTCACCGCGGGGCTGGTAATAGGCCTGGCGCGAGGTCTGCCAGATATCGGACAGTCCGGCATACTGCAGGTGGTCATACTGGTACTGCTTGCGGGTGGCGAGACTGTAGAGTGGCACCCACAGCTTGTCGGTTTCGAACGGCTGGAAGCCCACCAGGTAGCTGTTGGCGAAATGATGCTTGCTGTCCAGCCCCCGCGCGGAGGCTGTCACGTTGGAGAAGCCCTGCCAGTTCCAGATGGAAACATAAGCGCTTTCGGCCTCTGTGCGCCTGGCCACCATTTTCTGGATAAGTGCTTCGGTAATGGGCTGGCTACTGCCAGTGACGCGGACCTGGCCGCGCTGAGAGTCCCGCTGGTTCCCACCCTCTTCCAGCGAGAGCTGGTAGTGTAGCTCCGGGTCTACCGGCGGCTCGCGCACATCCCGTTCAGCTCGCACAAGCAGTTCCGGCAGCACCATTGCGGTTGCGATCAGTAGGATCGGAAGCCAGCTGCGCATGACTAGCCCTTGAGGCCAAAAGAAATAATCAGGGCGACAAAAATAAGGATGGTGGAGGCAAAGATGGCCACGGCTATATTGCCATTCTTGAGTTCGCCCTCGATATCCACGTGCTTGAGCAGTTTCTTGTCGATGGCGAGCAAGGCAATGATGCCAATGAACAGCGCCAGCAGTGTGTAGAGCAGGTTAATGCCGAGGTTAAAAAGGGTGGCAGTCAGAAATTCCAGTTCCATCTTGGGTGTAACATCCCGTAATTGTTTCGAGCGTGAATTAAATCATATAATCCACCGCGCTTCATCCTGGGGCGCTTGAAATAAAGCCGGTATATACCGGTTAAACCAGCCGGATATTTGCCGGCATTTATAATCGTTGATTTTCAGGGAATTGGGGGAAAGATGATGCGGCCGATTATGATCGCTCTTGGCCTGCTCGGGGCACTGTTGCTGACAGCCTGTGGGGACCGGGTGGAGGTGCCACCGGCACATGTGGGCAAGATCCTGACCAAGAATGGTTACAAGCCAGAAACAGTACCACCATCCAAGTTTCGCCTGGATCCGTGTTTCTTCTACTGCGACAAGCTGGTTACCCTGGCGATTGCCGATTTTGGCCATAAAGAGCGCTTCAAGCTGTTCATGCCCAAGGACCAGCTCAACATGAGCTTCGATATTCGCATGACCGGGGCCATCAGCCGGGAAAATATTGACAATATTTTCGATCGTATCCCACCGGTACAGGACAATATCGCCGTCAATAACGTCTACAACACTTATGCCCAGCCGGTAATCCGTGATGTGGTGCGTCGTGTGGTCGCCAAGTACTCGATCAATGAAATCGCCTCCAGCCGGGAGGCGCTGAGCCAGGAATTATTCTCCGAGGTCAGTGATGCCCTCAAGGGCACACCCATCCAGGTCAAGCGCCTGGGCCTGGCGGACGTGCAGTTCCCCAAGGTGATCACCGAGGCCAAGGAGCGCGCGGCCGAGCGGCGTGAATTGATTGAACAGGAAAAAGCCCAGTTTGAAATCCAGAAAATCCAGATGGAGCGCGACCTGGAGCGGGAGAAAATGAACCGGGCCATCGCCCGGGAAAAGGCCATTGGCCAGAAAGAGGTGAATGACCTGCTGGCCAAGTCGGTCACAGACAAGTACCTGGCCTACCGGACCCTGGAAGTGCTGGACAAAATGGCGGAGTCCGAGAACAAAGTATTCCTGCCGGTTGAAGCCCTGGGCACCATTGGCCTGCAGCAGGCAGTCTTCAATGACCAGGTGCGCCAGACTGCCCGGCGCGATCGCTGAAACAGTATTTATAAAACGGGAGTAGTTGGTATGCAGTACAACTCACAGATTTCCAACTGGCTGGTATCCGTGCTTGGTGGGCTTGCGACCTGGGCGGTCGTGCTGGCCATTGTGATTCTTCTGCTGGCGATCATTGCGCGGATACGCATTGCCGGGCCCGGTAACTGGCAGCGCCTGCTCTACGACCGGTCCTTTATTATCCGGGTGCTATCGCTGGGTTTCGGTGTCTGGGTACTGGCGGGCTTCAGCAGCAATGCGCCCAAGCTCTCCCTGGATCCGGACTATTCCGCCGAGCAGGAAGCCATCCGTGCGCAGCTGGAGGCGGGTGCCGGGGACGTGGAAAGCGTGGCACCGGAAAAGGATTCCGCCGAAGAGTCCAGCGCCCGGCTGCAGCAGTTGCGTGAGGAGCAGCGCGAGGCGGTGCTGGAGGAAGATTGACAGTTTCCGACAGGCCCGCTGCATATGCAGCAGGACAGCAATAAAAAAGGGGGCCATGGGCCCCCTTTTTCACCTGTGAGTAAAGCTACGGCTTAGCGATTCTTCGGGCCACCGCCCTTGCCGCCGCCGTTGCCGCCGCCACCGCCACCGGAGCCGCCGTCACCGGGGTTGGTACCGGTACAGGCGTTCGCCGCCAGGTAGTCGAACGCGGCCTTGGCCTGCACCAGGCCGTAGCCGTAGGCGTTGTCGCGACCCGCATCGCCCAGGTCTTCCGCTGTGGCATTCATCGCCGCGCGGATTTCACCCGGTGCACAGTTGGGGTAGTGGCTCCAGACCAGGCCAGCGACACCAGCTACGTGCGGGGTGGCCATGGAGGTACCATTGAAGTAGGCGTAATCACCCGGCTCTACAGTGACTGTAGCCGCAGTGCCCAGCTGCCCCATCAGTGCAGCGCCATCGGTGTCGGAGATGCCGACAGAAGGAATGCTGGTTACCACCTCGCCCATGGTGCCGTACAGCATGCCGGGCTCGTTGTTATAGATGATGGCACCTACGCCTCCACCAGCCTCACAGTTGAGGACTTTGTCGGCAAAGCTGATGTTACCGCGTGAAATCAGGCAGATCTCACCGGCGGCATCGGTACAGGCGGATTCACCCAGGCCGCAATCGACCAGTGAGCCTGCAGCGCTATCCAGCGGGCTGCCTTCCATACCGGCAGAGTCAACTGCGTTGCCGCCGACAGTGACAGAGCTGACAACTGCGCTGCCCACGGGTACAGAGGAAAGCACGTCGACGCCCGGGCCGGCCAGTTCCACCTGGTCAGTCTGCTGGGAGAAGTCGGCGATCACTTTGTCGCTGTCGATGGCGGCAATGGACATGACCGAGTCGTAGGAGGCCGGGTAGGAGTGGCGGGTGTTGCCATCGTTACCGGCTGCGGCGATGGAGAGGACGCCACGGTTGGCGTACAGGTCGGCAAATGCCTGGTCCTCGGTGCGGGACTTCAGCGTGCCACCCAGGCTCATGTTGATCACGTTCGCACCATTATCGGCACAGGTGTCAGCTGCCGCGACCAGCGAGGAGGAGTAGCCCCAGCCATCCGCGTTGAATACCTTGACGATATGCAGCTTGACGTTGCCGTTCGGCATTACGCCCACGACGCCGGTGCTGTTATTGATGGCGGCAATGGTGCCGGCAACGTGGGTGCCGTGGCTGTTCTGGTCTTCGTACCAGTTTCCGGTGCCGGAGTCATTCGTGCCGGTGACCATATTACCGGACAGGTCTTCATGGGAGATGTCGTAGCCAGAGTCGATGATACAGACAGTGCTGTTACCAGCCATGTCATCGGCGACCATATCGGCCTGCACCATGGGAATGCCAAACGGCACTTCCTGGGCCATCAGCCAGCGCTTGGCGTCTTTTTCTACGTACTCCACATTGGGGTTGTTCTGCATGGCCTGCAGGGCCTTGTCGGACAGCATCGCGGCTACCGCGTTGCGCTTGTCCAGCGCCAGGGCGGTACGGCCGCCGGCCTTGTTCAGTTGCGCCTTCGCTTCAGCGCTCTTGCCTGCCTTGAACTTGATGATATAGCGGTCTTCGGCGGCACCCGCCTGTGCGGCGACGCTTGTGGCGACGGCACTGGCGAGCAGTGTGGGTAGGATCTTCTTCATGAATCGAGCTCCAGATGGGCTGCTGTTTTCTTATCGTGTAATCACTCTGTCCGGTGCCGGGACCACTGTACTGCGTTGCTCAGGATGACTGGCACGCGTGAGCAGAGACTTGGAAAAGTAGCAGCTCGGGGTTGTGCGGCAATGGAATTGTTTCGCTTATGTGAAGCGACTACCAAAACTGATAATTGGCGCCTTGTTTGCCGTCGAATTCATACGGGATAGGGGCCCTGAACCGTCTAGGAGGTGTCAGCCCTTGAATTTAGTTAGTACAGACGTACGCGTCTATTGGGCAGTAAATCAAATATGATTTGTTAGTCGCAGATGGTACAAATGCACAGCTTGTCGCATTTGTACGGTAGTGACTGGTACATTCGGTGCCAGCAATGGGCGCGATAAAAAAAGCCCCTCGGTGAGGGGCTTTCGTTAAAGAGCGTCAATCCGGTGCGGCTTACTGCCCGCCGGCTGCCGCTGCGGCGACGGGCTTGCCATCCACATCCAGTTCGGCGATGGGACCAATTCCCAGGGCCTCGATGCCCGGGCGAATTTTTTCCTGGTCGCCTACCACCACCCAGATAAACTGGTCCGGTTTGATGGTCTGGCGGGCCAGCGTATTGATGCTGTCCAGCTCGATATTGCGAATCTGCTCCGCATAGCCGTCCATATAATCCAGTGGCCGGCCGTATTTCAGCATCTTGGCCACCTGCATGGTGACCGCATTGATGGTCTCAAAGCGTCCGGGCAGTTCGTTGATCCGCTTGTCCTTCAGCTTCTGCAGCTCGTCAGCCTGCGCGGGCTCGTCACTGACATAGGCCCGCAACTCCTTGCGCAGTTCCGCCAGTGACTCGCTGGTCTTGTCGGTCTGTACCGGGGCATAGACCATCATCGGCTGCTGGCCCTTGGCGCCGGAGAAGAAGGAGTAAGCCCCGTAGGCCCAGTGTTTTTCCTCGCGCAGGTTCATATTGATCCGCGCCGTGAAGGTGCCGCCGAGGATGTCGTTCATCATATGCAGCGCCTCCCGCTCGGGAATGCTCTCGGAGGGTGCCAGCAGGCCGCCGATAATCATCGACTGCTCGGAACCGGGCTTGTCGATCAGGTAGACGCGGGACTGCTCGGGATGGTCCACCTGCGCCAGGTTCTTCTGCGGCAGGGGGGATTCCGGGGCGCGCCAGTCGGCAAAGTTGCTTTCCAGCTTTTCCGTCAGTGCCTCCATGGTGATATCGCCGACCACGACCATGGTGGCGTTATCGGGACGGATCCAGGTCTGGTGGTGCTGGACCAGGTCCTCACGGGTCAGTGACTCGATGGACTCCTCGGTACCGCTACCGGTGAGCGGGACGCTGTATGCGTGTCCGTCCCCGTACAGCAATGGCGGCAGGGTGCGCAGTGCCATCTGTACCGGCTGGGTCTTTTCCTGCTTGATCATCGCCAGCCAGCGACCGCGCTTGCGTTCGACCTCTTCCTCGTCGAAGGCGGGACGCATTACCACATCAGCAAACAGGGAAACCGATTCATCCAGGGTATTGGTCAGGGCATCGAGACCCACGTTGGAACTGTCGATACTGGTATTGGCGTAGATCCGCGCCCCCAGGATTTCCTGTCGTGCGCTCAGCTCCAGGGCGCTGAGTTCAGTAGTGCCCTCTTTCAGCATCGACATGGTGTAACCGGCCGTGCCGGCCTTCTTGCCCTGGTCGGCGGCGTAGCCGGCGTCGAACATCAGGTGCATATTCACCACGGGCGTGGTGTGACGCTCGGCCAGCACCACTTTCAGGCCGTTGGAGAGTTCAGTGGTCTGCAATTCGGGGAAGGGTACCGAGGGGAACTCGCCGGTGTCCGGCAGCCTGGAGCGATCCACGTCCTGCTCCGCCACTTTGTAATCCGGGAAGGGGTGCACCTCCAGGTTGTAGTCGCCGCTGCTGAGCCACTCCTGCGCAGCAGATTTCACGGCCGCCGGGGTCAACTGTTGTTTCTCGTCAATGGCCTTGAGCAACGCATTGGGATCATCCAGGTAGAGCTCGCCGCGCGCCAGAATTACGCCCTTGCCGGACCAGCCGCCCACCTGCTCAAGGTCCCGCGCAGCACCGGCGTACTCCGACATATTCACCCGGGCCAGCTCCTCGGCAGTGGGTCCCTCTGCGAGGAAGGTATTCAGCTCTTCCTCGATGGCTGCCTCGACTTTTTCCAGGTCGACACCGGGCTTGGCATCTGCGACCACCTGAAAAACGGATGCCAGCTCAAACTCATAAAAATTGATATCGACACTGGTGGCGATCTGGTCGGTATAGACCAGGCGCTTGTACAGGCGGGAGTTCTTGCCATCGCCCAGCACAGCCGCGGCCAGCGACAGTGCGTTGGTGTCTTCGTGCCCCATGTAGGGTGCGTTCCAGACTTTGTAGAGACGCGACTGCGCCACACGGTCGTACATGGTCTCGCGCTTGGACTGGTCGCGCTTGGCAATCCAGGCATCTTTCTTGGCCAGCGGCGGCCCGGCCGGGATATGGCCGAAGTACTTGCTGGCTTTTTTCTTCGCGGTTTCCACATCAATATCACCAGCCAGTACCAGCACGGTATTGGCAGCGCCATAGTACTGCTTGAACCATTCATGCACGTCTTCCAGTGAAGCGGCATTCAGGTCTTCCATGGAGCCGATGGTGGTCCAGGAGTAGGGGTGGCCCTCGGGGAAAATCGCCTTCTGCATATATTCCCAGACCTTGCCGTAGGGCTGGTTCTGTCCCTGGCGTTTCTCGTTCTGTACTACGCCGCGCTGTTCGTCCAGTTTTTCCTGGGTGATCACGCCCAGCAGGTGGCCCATGCGGTCGGATTCCATCCACAGGGCCATGTCCAATGCGTTGGACGGCACTGTTTCAAAATAATTGGTGCGGTCGAGCCAGGTGGTGCCGTTCATACCCGTGGCACCGGCTTTCTCGAACGGCTTGAAGAATTCGTCGTTGTAGTTTTCCGAGCCGTTGAACATCAGGTGCTCGAACAGGTGGGCAAAACCGGTGCGACCGGGCTTTTCATCCTTGGAACCGACGTGATACCAGACTCCCACTGACACGATCGGTGCCTTGCGATCCTCATGCACGATTACCCGCAGGCCATTGGGCAGGGTAAATTTTTCGTGGGAGATGCGCAGGGATTCGGTGGAGATCGAAGGGGTGGTAACGGGAGTGTCAGACGGGGCGGAAGTGCTTTTGGCTACTTGCGACTGGGGCTGCCCGGGATCGCCGCAGGCTGCCAGTGCCAGTGTCAGCACCGCCGGCACCCAGAGGGGCCGTACAATCTTCATATCGGTTCCTTTTTTATTAGCTATTGGTTCCGGGAGCGCGAGCCGCTGCGGCCGATTACCGACAAACGCTGTCCAGCCAGGCGGGTGAATAAATCGGGCCTGGAGTGGCACTTTCGTGCAGCTTGAAGGGGCGCCAGGGACTTGCCTCCCGACCACCTTTATACAAAGTGCGGCCGGGCGTGGCAAACAGGCGCAGGCGAGGGGCTGGTGATCAGTAGGCGTTGCGGATCAGGTCGATGCCGGGCTGGATCGCGCGGCGCCAGGCACCGTCGATAGCCGGGGTATGTTCCGGGTCGTGGCGGGCCACAGTGGCCAGCAGTGCATCCAGCCAGACCGAGTAGAGCTCGGGGCGAATGTTGTAGCCGGAACGGGAGTGGCTGTCGCCGAGCGCACGCAGCTTGGTGTCGGGCATGCCCCGGGCCACGAGGATCAGCTGCATGATGCCGTTGCGCAGCAGGTGGCGCTGCTGGGGCATGTCGGTGTCACGGAACATCGCCCGGATATCGTCGGAACTGCCCATAAACCGATCATAAAAATCGACAAAGAACTGCGGGTTGTTGCAGCAGCGCCCATAGCTCTGGAAAACGATATCGCTGTCGGGTGTGTCCATCCGTAAATCCCCCGGGTCATTAAAAGTCGCCCGCCTCATGCCGGGCGGCGCGATTCTATACCCAACGGTAAATTTCGGGAAGCGCGATACGTCGCGACGGGATGCTTGCGTCAATGCCTGGCTGCGGCCTCCAGAGGTAGGAGTGCGTCGTAGATGGCCTCGACCACACCACCGTATTTCCCGGTGGTGAAGCCGTCGCCGGCAAAACGGTTGGAGTTGTTTTCCGGATCCGGCAGGCGCGAGTGCTTCTTGTTGGTCAGCAGCACAATGCCCAGGTTGTACTGCGGGTCGATCACGGTGAGGGTGCCGGTCCACCCGGTATGGCCGTAGGCCTGGCCACTGGCACCGTTGCCGAACATCCACGTCATGCCGTCTGTCCCGTTGCGGCGCCATCCCAGGCCGTAACCTGGGTCGAGTGGCGACGGCGCGGTAAAGCTGGCGATCACGGCTTCGTCAAACAGGCAGGTATCGCCATAGCCGCCGCCGTTCAGCATCACCTGCAGCAGCACGGCCAGGTCCGCAGCGGTGGAGAAGAGCCCCGCGTGGCCGGATACCCCGGCCATGGAATAAAAGGCTTTCTCGTCGTGCACCTCCCCCTGCAGGGTATGGGTGCGGATATTGGGAAAGTCGATCACCCCGTCGCGGGTATTCCCCAGCAGCTCGGTCGCCGCGAAGTCGTCGGGCACGAACCCCTTCTCCAGCGGCGCAAAGCGCGTGCGCTTGAGCCCCAGTGGCCGGTAGAAAGTGTCCTCCACGTAAGTATCCAGGGGTTGCCCGGTGATGCGCTCGATTACCAGGCCCAGCAGCATATAGTCGGTATCGCTGTAGACGGTCCGGGAGCCCGGTTTGTAGCGCAGTGGTGCCAGGGGGATAAAGCCGAGCGTCTTGTCCCGCTCCTGGGAGAACAGTTCCCCGGATACCGCAGGGTTGTGGAACTGCGGGTCGGGCGCAAAGCCTGCCGTATGGTGCAGCAGGTCCGCTACGCGCAGCCCGGCCTTGCCGGTCACCGGGTCCCCCTCGCGGTCGGCGAATTCGGGGACATAGCGGCGCACCGGGGCTTCCAGGTCCAGCCGGCCCTCGCTCACCAGCCGCTGCAGGGCGAAATTGGTGGCATACATCTTGGTGTTTGAGGCCAGGTCGAACATGGTATCGGCCCGGACTTTCTCGAACTTGTCCAGGGGCCTGTGCCCTTCGAACTTCCTGCGGTAGCCATAATGGGACTGCTTTACGACGCGGCCGTCCCGGATCACCACCAGCGCGGCGCCGGGAAAGCCCGCGGCAATATCGGCCTCGATCAGGCGGTCCACCGCGGCCAGCCCGGCGGTGGAGAAGCCGGCCTCTTCCGGTGTCGCGGCCCGCTCCAGGGTCGGGTAGTCACAGGCGGCCGTTGATGCCGTGACGGGTAATGCCAGCAGTACGGCCAGCCCGGCGGTAATAAAGGCGGCCGTGACGAGGCGGGCTCGCTGGGGGGATAGAAGCATGGGCAGGCCTCGGCTATTGGTACCGGGTCGCTCAGGGGCGCCCGGGATAAATTATTCTTGTGGCTTGGAATTCTGGTAATACTGAGTCGCCGCTGCGAGGGCGTCAAGATGGGCAGCCGCTCAGCCCGCGCTGTCCTCGTCCTGCAGTGCAACAGAGAAGTCGCCGCCCGGGTCTACTGCTACAGAGATCGAGATCGGTCGGCAGCAGACCTGGCAGTCCTCGATATAGGACTGCGAGCCGGCAGACAGGTCCAGCAGCAGGGTGATGGGTTCGCCACAATAAGGGCAGCTGGCGTCATATTCCTGCAGCGCTTCCATCAGCGTCCCTCCGGCAGGTAGCGTGACACCCAGGCGGCCAGGGTCTCCGCCACGTAGTCGGCGTCTTCCTTGCGGGTCAGCAGGTGGTCGGCGTCATCCAGGCTGATAAAGCTCTTGGGGTGCATGGCCCGGTTGTAGATATCCGCCGCTTCGTCGATGGGCACGGTGCTGTCGCGGGGGGAATGGTAGATCAGCAGGGGGCGCCCCAGCTCGTGGATATAGTCCGGTTCGTGGTTTTCCAGGTCGTCGAGGAACTGTTTCTTGATGGTGAATGGCCGCCCGGCCAGGTCCACCTCCGCCTGGCCCCTGGTCTCGATCACGTCCAGGGCACAGGCAAACTGCTTGATCACATGGTCCGGCTCCGCCGGGGCGGCGATGGTGACCACGGCCCGGGCCTCCTCGATATCACCGGCGGCCGCCAATACCGCCGCGCCACCCAGGCTGTGGCCGATCAGCAGGTCTACCGGGTGATGCTCCCGGTGCAGGAACTCGGCAGCACTGAGCAGGTCGCGGATATTGGAGCTGAAGTTGGTATCGGCGAAGTTGCCCCCGCTGTCCCCCAGTCCGGTGAAATCGAATCGCAGCACGGCGCAGCCCAGGTCCGCCAGCCGCCGGGCAATGCGCGAGGCCGCCAGCACGTCCTTGCCGCAGGTGAAGCAGTGCGCGAACAGGGCCCAGGCCCGCGGGTGGCCCTCCTCGGGCAGCTCCATGATGCCGGCCAGGGGGTTGCCGTTGCCGCCCGGGAAGGTAACTTTCTGCCGCTTTGCCATACTGGATCTCCGTCGCCTGGCTGGTCATTACTGTGTCCATAGTATGAACTGGGCCCGGCCGGGGGCAATCTCAGGGCGAAACGGGCGATTTTGACAGCGTTATCAGGCGCGCAGCGGTCGGCACCGGAGCCCGGCTGTTGATATAATCCGCGCCCACTTTTCTATCTCACCGCAACATTTCACAAAACAGCAGAGGGGATTGGCGATGGCGGTCAAACTGATGTCGGATCTGGACCTGGCGGGCAAGCGTGTGCTGATTCGCGAGGACCTGAACGTACCGGTCAAGGGGGGCGAGGTGACCTCGGACGCGCGCATCCGCGCGGCCCTGCCCACCATCAAGGCCGCTGTCGACGCCGGCGCCAAAGTGCTGCTGATGTCCCACCTGGGCCGTCCCAGTGAAGGCGAGTACGCCGATGAGTTCTCCCTGGCCCCGGTGGCCGCCCACCTGGGCAAGCTGCTGGGCCGTGAGGTGCCGGTCATCAGGGACTGGCGCGACGGGGTCGAGCTGGGCGCGGGCGACGTGGCCCTGCTGGAGAATGTGCGCTTCAACGAGGGCGAGAAGAAGGACGACCCGGAGCTGGCCAAAGCCTATGCGGGCCTGTGCGACATCTTCGTGATGGACGCCTTCGGCACCGCCCACCGCGCCCAGGCCTCCACCCACGGGGTGGCCCGCTTTGCGCCGGTGGCCTGCGCCGGCCCCCTGCTGGCCGCGGAGCTGGATGCGCTGGAGAAGGCCCTCGCCAAGCCGGCCCGTCCGATGGTGGCGATCGTGGGCGGCTCCAAGGTTTCCACCAAACTGAGCGTGCTGGAGACCCTGTCCGAGAAGGTCGACCAGCTGATCGTGGGTGGTGGTATCGCCAACACCTTCCTCGCCGCCAGCGGCAAGCCGGTGGGCAAGTCCCTGTGCGAGCACGACCTGGTGGATACCGCCAGCGCGCTGATGGAGAAATGCGAAATTCCCCTGCCCACGGATGTGGTGACCGGCAAGGAGTTCAGCGAGTCCGCCGCTGCCGAGACCAAGTCCGCGGATGAAGTTGCCGCCGACGACATGATCTTCGATATCGGCCCCGACTCCTCCGCCAGGCTGGCAGAGATCCTGCAGGATGCCAAAACCATCATCTGGAACGGCCCGGTGGGGGTGTTCGAGTTCGACCAGTTCGGCGGCGGCACCGAGCGCCTGTCGAAGGCGATTGCCGAGAGCGATGCCTTCTCCATCGCCGGCGGCGGCGACACCCTGGCGGCGGTAGACAAGTACGGTATTGCCGACAAGGTCTCCTATATTTCCACCGGCGGTGGCGCCTTCCTCGAGTATGTGGAAGGCAAGACCCTGCCGGCAGTGGCGATCCTGGAAGAGCGCGCCGCTGAATAATTTGTTTGGAAACCGGGTCGAACAGCTCGACCCGGTGAGTTTCCGAGTGTTACCCCGGCGCAGATCGGGGAACCATTTACAGAGATGTCAAAACAAAACCAAAGGTACTTTCCATGGCACTGATTAGCTTGCGCCAAATGCTGGACCACGCCGCCGAGCATGGTTACGGCGTGCCGGCGTATAACGTCAATAACCTCGAGCAGATGCGCGCGATCATGGAGGCGGCGAAAGAAACCGACTCCCCGGTGATCGTGCAGGCCTCTGCCGGCGCGCGCAAATACGCCGGCGCCCCCTTCCTGCGCCACCTGATCCTGGCGGCGATCGAGGAATTCCCGGAAATCCCGGTGGTGATGCACCAGGACCACGGCACCAGCCCGGCCGTATGCCAGCGCTCCATCCAGCTGGGCTTCAGCTCGGTGATGATGGACGGTTCGCTGCAGGAAGACGGCAAGACCCCGGCTTCCTACGAGTACAACGTCGACGTCACCCGCCGCGCGGTGGAAATGGCGCACGCCTGCGGCGTATCCGTCGAGGGTGAACTGGGCTGCCTGGGCTCCCTGGAAACCGGCATGGCCGGTGAGGAAGACGGCATCGGTGCCGAGGGCAAGCTGTCCCACGACCAGCTGCTGACCGACCCGGAAGAGGCTGCCGACTTCGTCAAGAAGACCCAGGTGGATGCCCTGGCCATTGCCTGCGGTACCAGCCACGGTGCCTACAAGTTCACCCGCCCGCCCACCGGCGACATCCTGGCCATCGACCGCATCAAGGAAATCCACGCGCGTATCCCTGACACGCACCTGGTGATGCACGGTTCCTCCTCTGTACCGCAGGAGTGGCTGAAGGTCATCAACGAGTTCGGCGGCGAGATCCCGGAAACCTACGGCGTGCCCGTAGAGCAGATCTGCGAGGGCATCAAGCACGGTGTGCGCAAGGTGAATATCGACACCGACCTGCGCCTGGCTTCCACCGGTGCAGTGCGCCGTTTCCTGGCCGAGAACCCGTCCGAGTTCGACCCGCGCAAATTCCTCAAGGCCAGCACCCAGGCCATGAAGGACATCTGCAAGGCGCGCTACGAGGCTTTCGGTACCGCCGGCAACGCCAGCAAGATCCGCCCGGTGAGCCTGGAGACCATGTACCAGCGCTACGAGGCCGGTGAGCTGGAGCCGAAGATCAAATAAACACCTGCGGGGCGGCACCAGCGGCCCCGTGGCAGTTCTTTTGATGCTGTGAATTCGCTTGCTGCGAAAGGAAAAGCCCGCGCTAATGTGCGGGCTTTTTTGATTTTACTGGGGGGATTGGGGTCACTTGTTAGGGCTGTATTGGCACCAGGCTCTCGATTATAGATGAACCAATTCCGTATTGAACGTCATTGCAATTACTTTGGTAACCAACCAGTAATATGTAGTTTCCGCTGATCATATTCCAGTTTGCATGGCATCGATCATCTAATTCAAATGGGATGAAGTAACCAGAGAATTGGCCTAATGAAACACTTTTTATCTCACGCTTATGATAGGTGTGAATCTCAATCATCCTTTCAAGTGTCTTTGGGTCTGGAGCATGCCCTAGATTTTCTACAAAAATAACGAGCTCAGTATCTAGTTCTGGATGTTTTATATGCACCGACGGTGTGTCGTCGTCAGCTACTACATACCATGGGTCTGATATTTCGATTCTTGCATTTGGGATCTCGACTTCCTTTCCAAAAACAAAAGATGAAAGCATTAGAAGAGCAATAGAAATTACCTTCTTCATAATTTTCCCTAACGTTGCGGTATCCGGCACTTGAGGGCGGCGGTCCTGAGCGGCAGCGAAGGTGCATCGCGGTCAAGCGTCCGTGTTGATCGCTGTGTTAGGCTCACCGTGGCGGTGAGCTCTTGAATGTCTTCTCTAACTCAGCGAGGACGTCTGATTCGGACATATCCCCGGCGACAAACTTGCCAAAGAGTTCTTCACCACGTTCATTCATGTTCATTCCGGACATAAGTCCGCTATGAATCTGGACTAGGTGAGGAATCACTGACTTGAGTGACTCTTCCAGAACCGCCCACCACTCCTGTTTCTCCCAAGTCTCCTCAGGCCGCTTCGGGCTATGTAAGTAATTGTTTGTGCGTCCGTAGCTCTCACTGAGCTTGTCCAGATCAGGAGTTACCACTACAGCATTCGGATACGGAAGAAACCGTGCAAACAAATTCATGAACCTCACTTTTTCGTAAAACTTCGGTTCCTCACGGAGAATTGCCTTCTTGAGGTCTTTGGCTGAATACAGGCGCTCGAGCTTGGCCGGTATATTTCCCGTTTTCGTCAGAACTAAGTATTCAAAGAGCGTTCGTTCGATACATATTCGTGTGTCAAGAGCGGCGTAGAGCAACAAGTGCAGATGACCCGACCGGTGGAACTCCTCAACATGGACGATGGCACGCTTGAGCGACTTCTCAACCTCGTAGGAAGCGTAGGAGATTTCCATGTGTTACCGTCCTCAGCCTAGCGCCCGCGGAGGCCCGAGGGTCCGGAGCTACCTGCTTGCGCTTGTATGGTGAAATCCCCCAAAAATTCGGTAAGGTGAGGCCCGTAACTTGCCACGAACAAGTTACCGGCGTGAC